>NZ_VOSR01000303.1:0-7376 GCF_007997345.1 Mitsuaria sp. TWR114 | reverse complement strand
CTGGCGCACGCCCTCGTCCTCGAGGACGTTGAAGGTCTTCAGCTCGCTGGCGCCGCTGGCCTTCAGGATCTGGATCGCGCGGCCGGAGAAGCCGCACATCGGGAACTGGGCGGTGCCCTTCATGAAGAGCATGACCCGGTTGCCTTTGACCAGGTCGTCGATGCGTTGCTGAACGTCGCTCATGGCGGAATCCTCTGAAAGCTGATGCGGGAAGACGTGTGCGGGCGCGCGCCGGGACGGCACGGCGGGCCGCGCGATCCAGCGATTATCGGGCAGCGGACATGCCCGCGCTCGGCGGAGCCCAAGGGCTGTCGATCCGCCGGCGGTGACGCTCAGAAGCTGTAGCTGACGCCGAACTGGACGACCGGCCGGTAGCGCAGGTCCTGCGACAGGTCGGCTTGCGGCGCGCTGTTGCCCAGGCGCAGCGCCGAGGCACCGCCACCGACCACGCCCAGGTCGGCGCTGAAGCCCCAACCGCCCCGCAGCGAGTAGCTGGTGTAGCCGACGCGACATAGGACAGCGAGAGATTGGGCTCGCGATCCGGGCCGGTGAGCAGGCTGAGGCTGCGGCTGCCCGCCGACAGCGACGGCGTCAAGGCCGCGCCGCGGCCGAGCGCCAGGCCGGAGCTGCTCTGCAGCAGCGACATCGGGCCCAGCATCAGCCCCCCGGTGGCCCGCAGGCCGCCACGCGTGCCGGCGCCCAGGCCGGAACCGGTCAGGTAATAGTCCGCCAGCAGGTTGGCGCTCAGCAGGCGGCTGCCGCGGCGGGCGTCGAAGGAGAGGGCGTCGTCGTCCTGGCTCTGGCTCACCTGCAGGCGGGCCTGCCAATGGGTGAAGGCCTGGCGGTCGGGCTTCAACTGCAGGCCTTGTTGGGCCCAGGCGGCACCGGCCATGCAGACACTGCCGGCCAGGACCACGGCAAGGCGCAAGAGCAAGGGGGCGGCGCGCATGACAGGTCTCCCAGACTGACGACAACACCCGTTTCGAAATGGTTCAAAACGGGCACCAAGTCAGACCATGCTACGCCCCACCGAGTTACCGCGCCAGATCGAGTTGCGGGGGTTTCCAGGCACTGTTGCGGATTCCCGGCGCGGGTTCCCGCAGTGTGGAAACAGCGTGTGAAGTTGGGTGCAAATGGTTGAGATCCGAACGCGGCGCGCGCTCAGCCGGGCCAGCGACCGCCGGTGGCGCGGGGCTGGCCGCCGAGGTCGCGGCGGGTCTCGACCTCGATGAAGCCGCGCGCGCGCAGCATCGCGGCGACGGCGTCGGCCTGGTCGAAGCCATGCTCCAGCAGCAGCCAACCGTCGGGCCGCAGCCACGCGGGGGCCCCCTCGATCAGGTGGCGAAGGTCGGCCAGGCCATCCCCTTCGGGGGTGAGCGCGGTGCGGGGTTCGTGCTTCAGGGCGTCCAGGTGGTGGTCGTCCCCCGCCACGTAGGGCGGGTTGCTGACGATCAGGTCGAAGGGGGGCTGACCCGCCAGGGGCTCGAACCAGCTTCCCAGGTGACCGTCGACCTGCAAGCCCAGTCGCTGCGCGTTGTCCAGCGCCACCGCCAGCGCGCCCGGGCTGAAGTCGACCATGCGGACATCCGCGTCCGGCCGCTGCGACTTGATCGACAGCGCGATCGCGCCGGTACCGGTGCCCAGGTCCACGACGCGCAGGGGACGCGGCCCCTCCAGGCGCTCCAGCGCCCACTGCACCAGCAGCTCGGTGTCGGGCCGGGGGATCAGGGTGTCCGGCGTGACGCGCAGCGTCAGGCCGAAGAACTCCTTCTCGCCGGTGAGATACGCCAGCGGCACGCCATCCAGGCGGCGCGCCAGCCAGTGGTGGAAGCGCTCCGCCGTCACGGCGTCGAGCAGGTCCGTGTCATGGCCGATCAGCCAGGCGCGCGAGACCCCGAGCAGCGCCTGCAGCAGGTACTGCGCCTCGGCGCGCGGCAGGCCGGCGGCGATCGCGGTCCGCTCGGCGTTGACGACGGTCAGGGCGGGGCCGCCACCCGATCGAGCGCCCGGGCCGCCGTCGGCGTGGCCGTCACGGATGCTCATGTCGCCCCGCCTTCCAGCGCGGCAAGCTGCTCGGCCGCCTGCGCCTGCTGCAGGCCCTGGAGGACGTCGCGAAGGTCGCCATCCATGATCGCGCCCAGCTTGTACAGCGTCAGGTTGATCCGGTGGTCGGTCAGGCGTCCCTGCGGGAAGTTGTAGGTGCGGATGCGATCGCTGCGGTCGCCGCTGCCGATCAGGCTCTTGCGCTGGGCCGCCTCCTTGGCGCGCGCTCGCTGCGGTCCTTCTCGCGCAGCCGCGCGGCGAGCACCGCCATCGCCTTGGCCTTGTTGCGGTGCTGGCTGCGGTCGTCCTGGCATTCGGCGACCAGGCCGGTGGGCAGATGGGTGATGCGGATCGCGCTGTCGGTCTTGTTGACGTGCTGCCCGCCCGCGCGCTGGCGCGGAAGGTGTCGATGCGCAGGTCGGCGGGATTGAGCTGGATTTCCTCCGCCTCGTCGGGCTCGGCCATGACGGCGACCGTGCAGGCGCTGGTGTGGATGCGGCCCTGCGACTCGGTCGCCGGCACGCGCTGCACGCGATGGCCGCCGGATTCGAACTTCAGCTGCCCGTAGACGCCGTCGCCATCGAGCCGCAGCACGATTTCCTTGTAGCCGCCCAGATCCGATTCATTGGCCGACAGCACCTCGCAGCGCCAGCCCTGGGCTTCGGCGAAGCGCGTGTACATGCGGGTCAGGTCGCCGGCGAAGAGCGCCGATTCGTCGCCGCCGGTCCCGGCGCGGATCTCCAGGAAGGCCGGCCGATCGTCGTCGGGGTCCTTGGGGATCAGTGCCAGCTGCAGCTCCTGGTCGAGCTGCTCGAGGTCCGCCTGCGCCGCGTCGATCTCCTCGCGCGCCATCTCGGCCATGTCCGCGTCGCCGCTGTCGAGCAACTCGCGCGCCGCGGCCAGGTCCTGCTCGCGCTGGACGTAGCGGCGGTAGCGCTCGACGAGCGAGGACACCTCCGCCTGCTCGCGCGTCAGCGCCCGGTAGCGCTTCATGTCCGCGGCGACGCTGCCGTCGGCGAGGGTGGTGTCGAGTTCCGCCAGCCGGTAGCCGAGGCGGTCGAACTGCTGGCGCAGGGCGTCTTTCATGGGGAATCCGGAGGGAGTGCGGCCCCTCGAAGGGGGAGCGGACGGAGCGGGCGGCGGGGGGAACACTGCGCGGCGGTGGCCGCGGGCGGAACGGGCACCGGGCGCATCGCCGGTGCCGGCGGCGATCGCCGCTACGAGTCCGCTTCGTCGCCGAGCGCGTCGGCGTGCAGGCCGGGCGTCTTCGCGCTGCCGCGCAGGAACAGCCGCGACACGGTCTGCGCCATCTGCAGGCGCTGCTCACCGTCGCTGCCGTTGAGCTCGGCCATCGCGCCGTGCAGCATCTTCTGCGTCAGGCCGCGCGCGAGCGCATCCAGCACGCTGTCGATGTCCTCGCCTCTGGCCAGCAGCTTGCGGGCGCGCTGGAGTTCGGCCTGGCGCCAGCTGTCGGCCTGCTGATGCAGGGCCTGGATCAGCGGCACCGTGTGGCGCTGGCCCAGCCAGTGGACGAAGCTCTGCACGCCGGTCTCGATGATGGCCTCGGCCTGCTGGACGGCGGCCTGGCGCTTCTCGCCGGCGGTCTGGACCAGCTTGGACAGGTCGTCGACGGTGTAGAGATAGACGTCGTCCAGTTGAGCGACTTCCTGCTCGATGTCGCGCGGCACGGCCAGGTCGACCATGAACATCGGCTTGTGGCGGCGCTTTTTCAGCGCGCGCTCGACGGCGCCCAGCCCGATCAGCGGCAGGCTGGAGGCGGTGCAGGAGATCACCGCGTCGAATTCGTGCAGGCGGTCGGGCAGGTCGGCGAGGCGGAAGGCCTCGGCGCCCAGGTGGCTGGCGAGCTTCTCGCCGCGCTCCAGCGTCCGGTTCGCGACCGAGATCGACTTCGGGCCCTTGGCCGCGAAATGGGTGCCGACCAGCTCGATCATCTCGCCCGCGCCGACCAGCAGCACGCGGATGTCGGCGAGGTGCTCGAACAGCTGGGCGGCCAGCCGGACCGACGCGGCGGCCATGCTGATCGAGTGGCTGCCGATCTCGGTGGAGCTGCGCACTTCCTTGGCGACCGAGAAGCTGCGCTGGAAGAGCTGGTGCAGCGTCGTGCCGAGGGTGCCGGCCTGGTCGGCCTCGCGCACGGCCTGCTTGAGCTGGCCCAGGATCTGCGGCTCGCCCAGCACCATCGAGTCCAGCCCGCTGGCGACCCGGAAGGCGTGCCGGGCCGCGGCGCCGTCCTCGACGACATAGGCGTGGTCCATCAGCGTCGCGCTGCCAACGCCGCCCACCTGCGCCAGCCAGTCCACCGCGGGGCGGACCATGTCGGCGTCGCCGGCGACGTAGAGCTCGGTGCGGTTGCAGGTGGAGAGGATGGCGGCTTCCGCCGCGGTGGCCCGGCGGCGCTGCGGCGCGCCGACCTGGTCCTGGAAGCGCAGCAGCGTCGGCGCCAGTTGCTCGAGCGTGAACGCGAAACGTCCGCGCAGGTCGAGGGGCGCGGACGTGTGGTTCAGGCCGAGGGCGAAGACGGACATGGCCGCGATTATAAAATTCCGCCCCGACCCGTGCACCGCACCGGCCTTGGCGGCGCGCTCATCGCCCCGGGATGCGTCAAGAACGGCGCTTTCGTCACACTTTTTCCCCTCGCCCGGAGCGAACCGACCCGTGGACCCACTCGACGCCGTCTGGCATTTCGGCAACCTGTTCCTGCCCGCCTGGGGCGTGGCCGCGCTGATGGCGCTGGCGCTCAAGCTGATCTGGCGGGAGACCGTCGCCGGCATGCGCTGGCGCACGCTGGCCGTCTGGGGCGGACTGGGCGGGACGATGGGCATCGCCGCCGCCCTGATGCTGACCGGGCGCGACGGCACCATGGCCGGCTACGGCCTGATGCTGCTGGGCGTCACCGCCGCCCAGTGGGGCGTCAGCTACAAGCGCTGAGGCTGAGCGGGCCGCTCAGCCGGCCAGGTCGGCGGTGATCGGCACCTCGCCGCGCAGCGAGTGCGCGAAGGCCTCGGTGATGCGCATCGGGATGATCTGGTGCATCAGCCGCTCATGGCCCTTGAAGTTGACGATGCGGTTGCACTCGGTGCGGCCCATCAGCTCGGTGGCGTCCTTGCGCGCATGGCCGGACACCAGCACCGGCACCGTCTTGCCCACCAGGCTGTCGTTGTAGCGGATCGCGGTGGCCTCGATCTCGGCCTGCAGTTCCTGCAGGCGGCGCACCTTCACCTCGTGGGGCGTGTCATCCGCCAGGTTGGCGGCCGGCGTGCCGGGGCGCGGGCTGAAGATGAAGCTGAACGAGGCGTCGAAACCGATGTCGCGCACCAGCTGCATGGTCTTGGCGTGGTCCTCGTCGGTCTCGCCGGGGAAGCCGACGATGAAGTCCGAGGCGACGCGGATGTCCGGCCGCACCGCGCGCAGCTTGCGCACGATGCTCTTGAACTGCAGCGTGGTGTAGCCGCGCTTCATCGCCATCAGGATGCGGTCCGAGCCGTGCTGCACCGGCAGGTGGACGTGGTTCACCAGCTGCGGGATCTTGCCGTAGGCGTCGATCAGACGCTGGCTGAACTCGTTGGGATGGCTGGTCGTGTAGCGGATGCGCTCGATGCCGGGAATCTCGGCCACGTACTCCAGCAGCAGCGCGAAGTCGGCGATCTCGTCGGAGTCGCCCATCTTGCCTCGGTAGGCATTCACGTTCTGCCCCAGCAGCGTCACTTCCTTGACGCCCTGGTCCGCCAGGCCGGCGACTTCCTCCAGCACGTCCTCGAAGGGCCGGCTGACCTCCTCGCCGCGGGTGTAGGGCACCACGCAGTAGGAGCAGTACTTGGAGCAGCCTTCCATGATGGACACGAAGGCGGAGGCGCCCTCCACGCGGGCCGGGGGCAGGTGGTCGAACTTCTCGATCTCGGGGAAGGAGATGTCCACCTGCGGGCGGAGCTGCTCCTGGCGCTGAGCCAGCATCTGCGGCAGGCGGTGCAGGGTCTGCGGGCCGAAGACGACGTCGACATAGGGCGCGCGCTCGATGATTGCCGCGCCCTCCTGGCTGGCGACGCAGCCGCCGACGCCGATCATCACGCCCTTGGCCTTCAGGTGCTTGATGCGGCCCAGGTCGGAGAACACCTTCTCCTGCGCCTTCTCGCGGACCGAGCAGGTGTTGAACAGCACCAGGTCAGCCTGCTCGACGTCGGTGGTGGGCTCGTAGCCCTCGGCGGCGCGCAGCACGTCGGCCATCTTGTCCGAGTCGTACTCGTTCATCTGGCAGCCGAAGGTCTTGATGAAGACTTTCTTGCTCATGGGGAGCTCCGGGAGACATCGGCGCGACCCGCGGGGCGGGCCGGCGTTCAGGGGATCAGGGCTTGCGCCAGACCTGGCTGGCCTGGTCGAAGACCAGCTGGGAGGCTTGCTGCGGGGAGGTCGGCCAGGACTTGTTGGCCAGCTCCACCTCGTTCAGCACCCAGACGTCCATGAGCAGGCCATTGATGTCGGTGGTGTAGAGGACGGTCAGCTTCTGGTCGTACAGCGAGCCCGGCGTGGCGACCTGGTCGACCGCGTTGCGGATGCGGGCGCCGGGCGCGAGCCGGGCGGCCTTGCCGTTGAGCTTCACGTCCGGCGTGACGCCGATGACCAGTTCGCCGCGCAGCGCGCGCTGCGGGAAATAGCGGTGGCCGGGGACGATCTGCGCGTGGGCGGTCGATGGCGCGGTGAACGCGCCGATGCCGGCGACGGTCGAGAGGACCGCGAAGACGGCGGCAGTTGCGGCGGCGGCAGCGGTGCTGGCGGCCGACGTCGTCAGCAGGCGACGACGGGGCAGGGCGGGCGGGGCACAGCGGTACATGGTGTAGATCCAGTGGCTGCGGAAAATTCGCAAGGGCGCGAGTTTAACGGGACGAGCGCGGCGGGGCGCGCCGCCGCCCGCGCGGCCTTGGACCCGGGCGTCAGAGCTGGCGGGTGGCGTCACCCTGCGCCAGCGGTGCCGGCGCGGGCTCGGGCAGCACGTAGACGACACCGGCGCCGTGGCCAAGCACCGGCGCGACGACGCGGTCGAAGAACTCGCCGGTGACGACCACGCAGCCCAGCGAGATCCGGTTGTCGTCCGGCGACGGCGAGGCGAGCCGCTCGGCGCGGCGCTCGCGCGCCGGGCTGGGGCGCAGGCGATGGATGGCGAAGGCGGCGTCGTAGTCGACCCAGATGACGGTCTCGCCCTTGAGGTTGGGGCCGGGCAGGCTGTCGTAGCGGCCGGCGGGCGTGGTGCGCAGGTCCGCGGGGATGCCGGTGGCGACCATGTCGCCGACACCCGGGGCGACGCGATCGCCGCGGGCCAG
>NZ_VOSR01000302.1:0-14620 GCF_007997345.1 Mitsuaria sp. TWR114 | reverse complement strand
CCGCGCGCCAGGCCGATGCCATCGTGGCCTTCGTCGGCCTGTCGCCCGATCTGGAAGGCGAGCAGCTGCAGCTGGAGGTGCCCGGGTTCGATGGCGGGGACCGCAGCTCGCTGGACCTGCCGGCGGCGCAGGAGCGCCTGCTCCAGGCGGTGCAGGCCACCGGCAAGCCGCTGGTCGTGGTGCTGCAGTCGGGCAGCGCGGTGGCGCTGCGCTGGGCCGCCGAGCACGCGGACGCGGTGCTGGCCGCCTGGTATCCGGGCGAGGCCGGCGGGCAGGCGATCGCGGAGACGCTGCTGGGGATCAACAACCCGGCAGGGCGGCTGCCGGTGACCTTCTACCGCTCGGCGCGGGACCTGCCGCCCTTCGCCGACTACGGCATGCAGGGCCGCACCTATCGCTACTTCAAGGGCTCGCCGCTGTGGGCCTTCGGGCACGGGCTGAGCTACACCCGATTCGCCTACCAGGCGCCGCGCGTGTCGAGCGCGGTGCTGAACGCGGGTGAGGCGCTCACGGTCGAGGTCGAGGTGGCCAACGCCGGCGATCGCGATGGCGACGAAGTGGCGCAGGTCTACCTCGAGCCCGAGACGCCGCTGGCCGTGGCGCCGGCGCACGCGCTGGTGGCCTTCCAGCGCGTGCCGCTGAAGGCTGGCGAGCGCCGAACGCTGCGCTTCGAGCTCGATGCCCGCGCGCTCAGCCAGGTCGACGCGTCGGGCGTGCGCGCGGTGCTGCCGGGCCGCTACCGCCTCGCGGTGGGCGGCGGCCAGCCCGGCCATGCCGAGGTGCTGCGCGCCAGCTTCGAGATCCAGGGCCGCCAGGAGTTGCCGCGATGAAGGGGCCGGACATGATCGATTCGCCGGCGCGGCGCGCGCTGCTTGGGTTCGGCCTGGCCGGTGGACTGAGCGGTCTGGGCATGACCCGCGCGCTGGCGGCCGACCGCCCCCCTTGTTCGAATGCGCGCTTCACCAGCTCGCGGCCTCCGCCCGGCCAGCGCCGCTTCGTGAGCCCCGTCGTCGACGCCGCCATCGCGGACCTCCAGCGCCGCATCGGCGATCCGGAGCTGGCCTGGATGTTCGGCAACTGCCTGCCCAACACGCTGGACACCACGGTGACCGAGGGCACCGTCGACGGCAAGCCCGACACCTTCGTCATCACTGGCGACATCGATGCGATGTGGCTGCGCGACTCGTCGGCCCAGGTCTGGCCCTACCTGCCCTTCGCGCGTGAGGACGATGCACTGCGGCGGCTGATCCGCGGCGTCATCCATCGCCATGCGCGCTGCCTGCTGATCGATCCCTACGCCAATGCCTTCCTCGAAGATCCCCACGCGCGCACGAAGCTCAAGTGGGCCATCGGCGACCTGACCGACATGCGCCCCGGCGTGTCCGAGCGCAAGTGGGAGCTGGACTCGCTGTGCTGGCCGATCCGCCTGGCCCACGGCTATTGGCGCGCCACCGGCGACACCGCGCCCTTCGATGCCCAATGGGCCGAGGCGATGCGCGCGGTGCTGCGCACGATGCGCGAGCAGCAGCGCAAGACCGGTCCCGGTCCCTACCGCTTCCAGCGCAAGGCCGAGGCGGCCACCGAGACACTGGTCCTCGATGGCTACGGCCATCCGGGCCGGCCGGTGGGGCTGATCCATTCGATGTTCCGGCCGTCGGACGACGCCTGCGTCTTCCCGTTCCTGGTGCCGGCCAACCTGTTCGCCGTCGTGTCGCTGCGCCAGCTCGCGGCGATGGCGGACGCAGTGCTGCACGACGCCGCGCTGGCGAGCGAGGCCAAGGCCCTGGCCGACGAGGTCGCGGCCGCGTTGCGCCGCCACGCGCGGCTGCGCACGCCGGCGGGCGAGGTCTGGGCCTATGAGGTCGACGGCTTCGGCAACCAGTTCTTCATGGACGACGCCAACGCGCCCAGCCTGCTCAGCCTGCCCTACCTGGGCGTCTGCGCGGTCGACGACGCGCTCTACCGCCGCACCCGCGCGCGGGCCTGGAGCGTGGACAACCCGTACTTCTTCCGCGGCCGCGTGGCCGAGGGCACCGGCGGGCCGCACGAGGGCCTGCGCATGATCTGGCCGATGTCCCTGGCGATGAAGGCGCTGACCGCGCCCGCCACGGCCGCCGGCGACGCGGAGATCCGCCAGTGCCTGCGCTGGCTCCGGGCCAGCCACGCGGGGACGGGCTTCATGCACGAGGCCTTCGACCAGGACGACGCCACGCACTTCACCCGCCCCTGGTTTGCCTGGGCCAACGGCCTGTTCGGCGAACTGATCCTGAACCTGGCGCGGCATCGGCCCGCGCTGCTGCAATCGAGCTGATCCATGACCTCACGCCGCGACCTGCTCAAGATGGCGCTCGCCACCGGCCTGCCGCTGACCGGCTGCGCCGGCCCCGCGCGCCAGGCCATTGCCCCGGGCGCTCCCGCGGACGAACGCCTCACCCGTCATGTCGACGTCTTCATCGGCACCGGCGATCACGGCCACACCACACCCGCGGCGACGCGGCCCTTCGGCATGGTGCAGTTGGGGCCCGACACCTACAACGCGGACTGGGACGCCTGCTCGGGCTACCACGACAAGGACCGCTCGATCATGGGCTTCTCCCACACGCACCTCAGCGGCACCGGCATCGGTGACCTGCTGGACGTGCTGGTGATGCCCTGCGTCGGCGAGGTGCGGCGGCAGCCCGGACCGCCCGGCCATCCGGAGCTCGGCTGGCGCGCGCCGTTCACGCATCAGGACCAGTCCGCCGAGCCCGGCTACTACCGAGTCGCGCTGCGCGATCGCGATGTCAGCGTCGAGCTCACCGCCACCGAGCGCGCTGGTCTGCATCGCTACCGTTTCGGCCCGCACACGCGCAGCCATCTGATGGTGGACCTGCGTCATGGCATGCAGGACAAGCCGGGCGTTCCCACGCGCGTGCCCTGGGCCGAGCTGGAGGTGGTCGGCGACGACACGCTGCTCGGCGGCCGCGCGGTCGACCAGTGGGCGCAGGGCCGGCAGGTCTACTTCGCGATGCAGTTCTCGCGTCCCTTCGAGCGCTTCGAGGTGTTCAACGGCAACGGTGCGGACGGCGCGGCCACGCGTGTCTCGCGCGGCACGCAACTGCTGGCGGCGCTGCACTGGCGCTCGGAGCCGGGCGAGCCGCTGCTGGTCAAGTGCGGCATCTCCTACGTCAGCGCGGAGGGCGCGCTGCGCAATCTGCGCGAGGAGCTGCCCGGCTGGGACTTCGAGCAGGTGCGCGCGTCGGCCAGCGCGGCCTGGGAACGCGAGCTCGCCGCGCTGCGGTTGCGGACCTTCGACGAGCGGCATCAGCGCATGCTCTACACCGCGCTGTATCACTCCCTGCTCGCGCCGACCCTGTTCAGCGACGTGGACGGCCAGTACCGCGGCATGGACCTGCGCGTGCATCAGCTGTCGCCCGGCGAGCGCAACTACACGCAGTACTCGCTGTGGGACACCTACCGCAGCCTGCATCCGCTGCTGACGATGCTCACGCCGGCGCGCGTGCCGGACCTGGTCAACAGCCTCATCCGCATGGCGGAGCAGAGCGATCAAGGCGTGCCGGTGTGGCCGCTGCACGGCCGCGAGACCGGCTGCATGATCGGCTACCACTCGGCGGTGGTGCTGGCCGAGGCCCAGGCCAAGGGCTTCGCCGGCATCGACTTCCAGCGCGCCTGGCCGCTGTGGCGG
The DNA here is from genome assembly GCF_007997345.1 of Mitsuaria sp. TWR114. Classification (NCBI taxonomy): domain Bacteria; kingdom Pseudomonadati; phylum Pseudomonadota; class Betaproteobacteria; order Burkholderiales; family Sphaerotilaceae; genus Roseateles; species Mitsuaria sp. TWR114. The sequence continues at coordinate 10,935 of NZ_VOSR01000302.1, read as the reverse complement.
CAGCGCGCGATGGACGACTCGTACCGCGGTCTGCCCGATTACCGCCGGCTGGGTTTCATCCCGTCCGACCGCGAGGAGGAGGCGGCCAGCAAGACCCTCGAGTACGCCTACGACGACTGGGCGCTGGCACGCCTCGCGCGGGGCGTCGGCGCCGAGGCGGACGCGGCGTTGCTGCGCCAGCGCTCGCTGAACTATCGCCACGTCTTCGATCCGGCGCTTCGTTTCGTGCGGCCGCGCCTGGCCGACGGCCGCTGGGCCGAGCCCTTCGATCCGCGGGCGCTGGGCCATTCGGATCGCTGGCGCGACTTCACCGAGTCCAATGCCTGGCAGGCCACCTTCCTCAACCAGCACGACGTGGCCGGCTACATGGCGCTCTTCGGCGGCGAGACGGCCTTCGTCGCCCAGCTCGACGCGCTGTTCACCACGAGCTCGGAGCAACTGCCGGGCGCGCCGCCCGACATCTCGGGGCTGATCGGCCAATACGCCCATGGCAACGAGCCCAGCCACCACATCGCCTATCTCTACGCCTACGCTGGCCAGCCCTGGAAGACGCAGGCGCGCGTGCGGCAGATCATGGACACGCTCTACAGCGACCGGCCCGACGGCCTGTCCGGCAACGAGGATTGCGGGCAGATGTCGGCCTGGCTGGTGCTCAGCGCGCTGGGGCTGTACCCGGTGGACCCGGTCAGCGCGCGCTATGTCTTCGGCAGTCCACTGGTGGAGCGGGCCGAGCTCGCATTGCCGGGCGGCAGGACGCTGGAGATCGAGGCGCGCGGCAACGGCCCGGACCGGATCTACGTGCAGTCGGTGACCTGGCGGGGACAGCCGCACACGCGCAGCTGGATCGACCACGCCAGCCTGATGCAGGGCGGCCGGCTGGTGTTCACGATGGGGGCCGAGCCCGATCCCGGCTTCGGCGCGGCGCTGGCGTCGCGGCCGCCAGCGGCCGTCTGAGCCTCACTGCTTCACGTACATCGAGGCGTAGCGCGCCCCGAAGTAGAGGATGAACGCATAGCAGGCGGCCGGCAGCAGGAAGGACAGCTGCACGCCCAGGTGGTCGGCCAGCGCTCCCTGCGCGAAGGGCACGATGGCGCCGCCGACGATGGCCATGCACAGGATGCCGGAGCCCTGGCCGGTGTGCCGGCCCAGGCCGTGGATGGCCATGCTGAAGACGGTGGGGAACATGATGGAGTTGCACAGGCCCACGGCCAGGATGGCCCACATCGCGACGCTGCCGTGGCCGAAGGTGGCGGTCAGCACCAGCGCGATCGCCACCAGCGCATTGAAGGCCAGCGTCCTGCCGGGGCTCACCGACCGCATCACGACGAAGCCGATGAAGCGTCCGACCATGGCGCCGGCCCAGTACAGGCTGACGTAGCGCGCGGCGTCGGCATGCGCCAGGCCGGCGATGTTGCCTTCGCCCAGGAAGTTGATGAGGAAGCTGCCGATGCTCACCTCGGCGCCGACGTACAGGAAGATGCCGATCGCGCCCAGCACCAGATGGCGGTGCGCCCAGGCCGAGCCGTGGCCTTCGCCGTCCAGGGCGAGGTCCTCGCCGTCCTCGATGCGCGGCAGCCTGGCCTTCAGGAAGCACAGCGCCAGCAGCGCGAGCGCGGCGGCCAGCGCGAGATAGGGGCCGCGCACGGTGGACGCCGCGCCGGCGGCGGCGCCGGAGATGGACAGGATCAGCAGGCCGCCGGCGGCGGGACCGATGGTGGTGCCCAGCGAGTTGAAGGCCTGGGTGAGGTTGAGGCGGCTCGAGGCCGTGCGGGCCGGACCGAGCACGGTCACGTACGGATTGGCGGCGACCTGCAGGACCGTGATGCCCGAGGCCAGCACGAAGAAGGCCAGCAGGAACAGGCCATAGCCGCCGAAGGAGGCCGGGTAGAACAGCGCGCAGCCCACGGCCGCGATCAGCAGGCCCGCCACCGCGCCCCGCTGGTAACCCAGGCGCCGGATCAGCGCGCCCGCGGGCAGCGAGACGATGAAGTAGGCGCCGAAGAAGCAGAACTGCACCATCATCGCCTGCACGTAGCTCAGCGTGTAGATGGCCTTGAGGTGGGGGATGAGGATGTCGTTCAGCGAGGTGATCAGCCCCCACATGAAGAACAGCACCGTGACGATGACCAGCGCGCCGCTGTGGCCGCTGTCACTGGTGGCGGGTCCGGCGCGCGCCCGATGCGGCCGCGGCGGGGCGGGGGGATACGTGTTCCATGTTGTCTCCGTCTCGTGATGGGATCGCCGTGACGCCTTCGCTGCGTCGCTGCGTCGAAGCGTCAGGGGGTCAAGGCCTTGCGGTGTCACGCCGCGAGGCCGGCCCGCAGTGGCTCGGGGGACGCGGGAGGCAGGGCGCTAGTCGTCGCAGCTGCTTTCACGCACGACCAGGTCGACCGGCAGGACGAGTTCCTCGATGGGGTCCTCGGGCTTGAGCCGCAGCAGCAGGTCGACGCCGGCGGCGCCGAGCGCCTCCTTGTCCACCCGCAGCGTGCTGAGCGGCGGCACGCTGGTGGCGGCGCCGCTGATGTCGTCGAAGCCGACGATGGCGATGTCCTGCGGCACCTTGATGCCCTGGCCGCGGCAATGGGCCATCGCCACGAGGGCCGTGCTGTCGTTGTAGCAAAGCACGGCGTCGGGCGGCCTGGGCAGGCTGAGCAGGCGCTGCATCGCCTCGACGACGCCGCTGTCGCCGTCGCCCAGTTGAGGAACGATGACCTCGAGGTCGGGATCGGCCAGCGTCCTGGACTCGAAGAGCGCACGACGGAAGCCGCGGTTGCGCTGCTCGATGCTGAAGTGCGCCAGCGACCCGGACAGCATCGCGATCCGCCGGCGGCCGCTGCGCAGCAGATGCCGGGTGGCGAGGTAGCCGCCCATCGCGTTGTCCGGATTGACCGAGGTGAAGCCCCGTTGCTGCATGTCGATCAGCACCATGGGCTTGCCGGTCTGCTTCAGCGCGGCGAGCACTTCCGGTTCGAAGAAGCCGGCGCACAGCAGGGCGTCGGGCTGATGCAGCCGGATCTGCTCCATCACCGGCGCGGCGGGACCGACCACGTTGAAGGACAGGGCGATGCCCTCGCGCCGGCAGGCTTCCTCGGCGCCATGCAGGACCGGCGAGAAGAAGGGGCTGGAGGCCAGCGTGTTGTGCTGGCTGTGCAGCAGGAAGGCGATGCGCCGGATGCGCACCTTGCGCAGCTGGGAGAAGTCGTAGCCCATCCGCTGGGCGGCGTCCTGGACCTTGAGGCGGGTGGCATCGGTCATCCCCGCCTGGTTCTTGAGCGCGCGCGAGATGGTGCCGGACGACAGACCGGTCGCCTGGGCGATGTCTCGGATCGTGACTTGGCTCATGGACGCGTGAACATTTACTAAACACCTCGTGAAGAACAACCTGCAAGACGAGCTTGACCGCCAGTCGTTCTGCCATCGGGGTTTCGTTATAGATCGGCCCTGCCGCGAGGGTCAATCGGAACGATTGTCCAGCGCTGTCTTTATCTGGATTTACTAAACAAGACAGACGCGTCTAAACGGAACCGGGGATGGGCCTTGCCTCAATCATCGGAACGCGCGTCGGGCGCGACCCCGGGTCAGAATGACGCTCGCGTCCGAATGGTCGGACGCGATTGGCCGGAACGCCCCGCCACTGCGACCAACAACATGGACGCCACCCGCGAACCCCACTTCACTGGCACCGGCCCGGGTAGCCAAACCCACGACGGCTGCTCCGTCGAGCTCTACCGCCGCGCCAGGTACGCCGGCGAGATCGATCACCTGCGCTCGCACTTCCTCGCGGGTACTTCAGTCCTTGACCTTGGTTGCGGCACCGGCTTGCTCGCCCATCGACTCCTGGACTTCGGCTGCACCGTGACCGGGGTCGACAACTCCGCGGAGATGCTGGCCCACGTCTCCGAGCGCGTGCGCCGCATCCACGCCGACATCGAGCGGCTCGATCTCGGCGAGCGCTTCGATGTCGTGCTCCTGCCCAGCGGCCTCATCAATCACGCCGAAGCCACCGTCCGGCGCGCCTTCATCGCCGCCGCCGCCCGCCATGTCGCGCCGCACGGCCAATTGATCCTTCAATGCCAGGACGCCCACTGGCTGCGCACCGCCGCCCTCGGACCGCTGAGCCGATCGAGCGAGCTGTCGATCGACGTCACCGCATTGGCGCGCGCCACCGTCGATGGCATCGAACAAGTCCGCATGACGCTGCGCTATGTCATGGGCGATGACTCGTGGACGCACGCCTTCGCGTTGGTGCCGCTGGACGAAGCGGCGATCGCGGCGCTGCTGCGCGATCACGGATTCGACGCACCGGTGGCCCTCGACGACGCGCGTCGCTGGTTCGCGGCGAAACCGCGGCGCTGACCGGACCCTGGCCGGCGCTCGCCGACCTCCCGCGATTCACCGCAACTGCCGTTCGATGGACGGCGATTCCGCTTGAAATGTTCAGCGAGTCGACCTCTGAGCCGGGCGTGGTGCGATGGCTGATTGCGAGCCGGCGGCCTCAGCCGCGGCGGTCGAGCCGGAGCTCGATGCATGCGCCAGCTCGTGTCGCTCATCCCGCGTCGCGTCGCTCGCCGCGACGCAAGGCGCCGTCGGCGAGGCGGTCGCGATAGTCCTCGATCGCCATCGAGCCGCAGCGGTCCTGGCCGTCCTCGGTCCAGCGCAGCACCGCGCGGTGCTCGCTCTGCTCGATCGTGCAGGGGCCGCGAGGCACCTGCACCGCGTCCTCGACGGTGGCCTGCAGGGTCATCGGGCGCTCGACGAAACCCTCGCAGGGCGCGGACAGCTCCGGCCCGCCGGCCGATGCGGTCGGGGCCGCATCGCCGCCCGGCGGCATTTCGCTGCCTGGCTTCAGCGTCCAGTCCTTCGCGTCGCGCAGGGTCGTGTGCGGCTCGGCGATCTTGGTCGCCCCGCCGACAGCGATGGGATCGCTCGCCGGGAAGGTGTCCTCGATGGCGCTGTCCAGCAGCTCCTGGTAGGTCGGCAGCTTCTCGCTGGGGTGCTTGGCTTCACCGGCGAGGCGCTGGGCTTCCTTCTTCAACTGATCGGCTTGCGGCATGGCGTGCGGGGGAGAGTCGTTGCGGGGAGCGGCGCGTCCTCGGGACGCGCCGCCGGGCGGCTGGCGCTCGCCGCCCCTGGCCCTGCGGCAAGCGGGATTCCCATGCGTAGGCAAGTGGAAGCGCCGCCGCGCGCACCCTCACTTCGCCGCGTCGACGATGCCGCTCACGATCGACGGATAGACCACCGCGCCGGTGTTGCGGTCGAACAGCCCCATGCTGTGGTTGTCGTTCGGATAACCCGCGTCCCAGTAGACCGGCACCGCGCCACGCGTCCACGCCGCGCGCGCCACGTAGCGGTCCCACGCCGTGCGATACGTCTCCGCGCCGGCGTACTCGGTGCGGCGGATCGCGCCGAACTCGCCCAGGATCACCGGGATGCCCTGGTCGACGAAGCGCGTCTTCATCTTCTGGAACTGGCCGTCGATGTAGGCCTCGTTCGCCCAGGTCTCCGTGTTGGCCGCGCTGGTCGCACCCGCGCCCCATTGCCAGATGCTGCTGTTCTGGTTCAACGTGAAGTTATAGGGGTCGTAGAAGTGCACTTCGATCATCAGCCGGCGGCCCACCGAGTCACTCGGCATCGTCGCGAAATTCACCGTGTGGTCGATGTTGGTGTTGAAGCCCTGCACGATCAGGTGGCGCGCCAGGTTGTTGCCGCCGGTCGCACGCACCGCGTTCACGAAGGTCTGGTTGAAGCTGTTCTGCACCGTGTAGTACTCGACCGTCGGCGTGCCGTAGTCGCCGTCGACCATCACCTCGTTGGTGCCCGCGAACAGCAGCGTGTCGTCGTAGCCCTTGAAGTTGTTGGCGATCTGCGTCCAGAACTTGGTGATGCGCGCATTGACCGCCGACTGCTGGGCATAGGTCGGCTGCATCCAGCCGCCATCCCAGTGGATGTTGATCATCGTGTACAGGCCGGCGTTGCGCGCGTAGTTGACGACCTGCGTCACGCGCGCCATCCAGGTCGCGCTGATGTTGTCGTTGGCATCGGCGTACTGCTTCCAGGACACGGGGATCCGCACCGTCTTGAAGCCGGCCGCCTTCACCGCGTTGAACATCGACTGCGTCACCGCCGGATTGCCCCACGCGGTCTCGCCGCCAATGGCCTCCAGCGAGTTGCCCAGGTTCCAGCCCGCGCCCATCAGCTTGGACAGCTGCAGGCTGGTCAGGTCCCGCATGCCGGGCACGGTGAGCACGAAGTTCTGCGTCGACTTGGCGCCGCAGCTGTTGGTGTACGTCGCCACCGCGGTGCAGCTGGCCTTGGCGGTCAGGCCCAGCTCGCGCGTGTTGGCCGATGCGCCGCAGCCGGTCCAGGACCACGAGCCGCCGCTGGTCGGCTGCGGTCCGAGCGTCAGCGTGCCGCCGGCGGCCACCGTCGCCGACGAGGTGTTGCTCCAGGCGCCGCTGCCGACCCTGACGTAGGGCTTGATCGCCGTCGGCGAGCAGCTCTGCGCGCCCGCCTCCAGTCCGCTCGTCAGGCCGGTCGCCGCCATCAGCAGCGCGGCCAGGGTTCTTGCCTTCATCGTCTTGTCTCCGTGAGTTTGTGATGGGCATGCGCGCGGTCGCGCGCATGGTCCGGCGAGGACTCTGGAAAACTCGATAGACAGCAGAGGGACAGCGGGCGCCGGCACCGGCCGGCGCGCCTTCAGACGGCGCCGCGCTGGGCTTCGAGGCGGGCGCGGATCTCCGCCATGCCGCGCTCGGTCAACTCGAAGCGCGACACCGAGATCAGCGCCAGCAGCAGGCCCAGCACCGGGATGGCCGACAGCAGGATGCGGATCATGAAGATCGCGTGGTCGCTCTGCACCGGCAGCTTCGAATCGAAGCCGGTGAACTGCAGGATCCAGCCCGAGGCGCCCACGCCCAGCGCGATGCCGACCTTGGAGATCCACGACTGGCAGGCCGCGAACGAGCCCTCGCGGCGCTGGCCGGTCTGCAGCTCGTCGTAGTCGATGACGTCAGCCACCGTCGAGCCGTAGAGCGTCCAGAAGCCTGCGCCGGTGAAGGCGACGAAGCCACAGGCCAGCAGCTGCAGCGCGGGGCGCTCGGGGTCGTAGAGCCACCAGTCGCCGATGAAGGCGCAGATCGCCAGCGACAGCACCAGCGCCAGCGCCGCGCGCTTGCCGTGGCGCCGCGCGATGTAGTTGAAGAACGGGATGCCGAGGAAGCCGAACACCATGCCCGCCACGCCCATCGCGGTGTTCCACTTGGTCGCCAGCGCGATGTCGCCCTTGCAGACGTAGTAGACGGTGGCGTAGTAGCCCAGCGCCGACACCATCGCCGTGCCGATGCCGTAGGCCAGCATCATGCCCAGGATGTGCCGGAACGGCCGGCAGCGCAGCGTGCGCCACAGCGTGTCGGCGAAGGGGATGTGCGTCTGCGAATGCGCGACCAGCTTCTCGTAGTAGCGCTCGCGTACCGTCATGAACATCACGATGGACACCGCCACCATCACCGCGCCCAGCAGCGCGCAGTAGGTCTGCGCGCCGCGCAGGATGTCGGGCTTGCCGTCGGCGTCGTGGAACCAGGCCAGCGTCGTGAACTGCGCGGCGAAGAACATCGCCAGCTCGGGCGCCTTCTGGATCGCGTTCTTGATCGACATCACGTTGGTGCGCTCGTGATAGTCGGGCGTCATCTCCGAGCCCAGGCTCAGCCAGGGCATGTTGAAGCAGCTCATCACCGGCACGTAGATGGCGGTGGAGATGACCATGAACATGAAGTACTGCATGTCCGTCCACCCGCGGCCGACGGCGAACATCAGCGGCAGGCCGATGCCCGCGAGCACGCCGCCGACCAGGATGAAGGGCCGGCGCCGGCCATAGCGCGTGCGGGTGTTGTCGGAGATCCAGCCGAAGATCGCATCCGACGCGGCGTCGATGAAGATCTTGATCATCTGCGCCGTGGAGATCAGGCCCGGCGCGACGCCCAGGAACACGTTGAAGACGTGGAAGGCGAGCGACGCATAGAGCCAGTGGCCCCACAGGTCGATCATCGAGCCGAGCCCGTAGCCGACCTTCTGCGGCATTGGCACGCGGTCGGCGGGACGGATCACGTGCGGCGCCGGCGCGGTGCCGGAGTCGGAGGAGGTCAGGCTGGTGGCGCTCATGGCGGGCCTCAGAGGATGCGGCGTTCCTGGACGATGCGGGCGTAATACCGCGCCGAGAGCTTGGGCGTGCGGACCAGCGTGCCGTAGTCGCAATGCACGATGCCGAAGCGCCGCTGGTAGCCGTCCTCCCATTCGAAGTTGTCGATGAAGGACCAGAGGAAATAACCGTTCACCGGCACGCCGTCGCCGATCGCGCGATGCAGCTCGCGCAGGTGGCCGCGCACGAAGTCGCGCCGGTGCAGGTCGTGGCATTCGCCGTCGGTCACCGGTTCGTCGTCGTAGCCGCAGCCGTTCTCGGTGATGTAGATCGAGCGGTGGCCGTAGAGCTGCACCGCCATCCGCGGCGCCCAGTACATCGACTGCGGCACCAGGTGCAGCCAGGGCGGATCGGCGCGCGGATAGTTCTTCGGCAGCGCGAGCTGCTCGTAACCCTGTTCGTTGTCGGCCGCGCGCACGTAGTGGCCGGTGTAGATGTTCAGGCCCAGGAAGTCGGTGGGCTGGCTGATCAGGTCGAAGTCGCCGGGCAGCACCTTGGGCGCGGCGGCGCCGACGCGCTTCAGGTAGGACTCGGGATAGTGGCCGGCGTGGATCGCGCCCAGGATGTGGGCATTGCGGTCGCGGAACCAGGCGGTCGCGGCGGCGATGTCCTCGGGGCTTTCGCTGACCGGCACGCTGACGTCGCAGTTGTCGGTCAGGCCGACCTGGGCACCCGGGCCGCCGTGCTGGCGCACCGCGCGCACCGCGTGGCCATGGGCCACGATCGCATGGTGGTAGGTCTGGTTGACGACGGCTTCCGGCTCGCGGCGGCCCGGCGCCTTGGTGCCGAAGCCGTAGGCCAGCATCGTGAAGCAGCGGATCTCATTGAGCGTGATCCAGTGCTTCACATCATCGGCGAAGGCCTTCACGACGACCTCCGCATAACGCGCGAAGGCGTCGACGGTCTCGCGCGAGGTCCAGCCGCCGCGCTCCTCCAGCGCCATCGGCAGGTCCCAGTGGAACAGCGTGACCCAGGGCGTGATGCCGTGCTTGCGCATGCTCGCGAAGAGGCGGCGGTAGAAGGCGATGCCTTCCTCGTTCACCGCGCCGGTGCCGTCGGGAATGATGCGCGGCCAGGCGATGGACATGCGGTAGTCCTTCAGGCCCAGCGAGGCCATCAGCGCGAAGTCCTCGTCGAAGCGGTGGTAGTGGTCGACGGCCACGTCCAGCGTGTCGCCGCCATGGACGGCGCCGGGCTGGCGGCTGAAGCGGTCCCAGTTGGACTCGCCCTTGCCGCCTTCGAAGGCGGCGCCCTCGATCTGCGGCGCGGACGCGGAGACGCCGAACACGAAGCTGGCCGGGAAGGGCGAGGCGTAACCGAAGGCCGGCAGCGGCGTCAGCGGGAACAGCGGCGAGGGAGCGGTGGTGGAACTCAAGGGACTGCTCATGGGTCAGGGTGGATCGGGGCCGGCGCGGACGGGGCCGGCTCAGCGGGAGACTTCAAGGAGACGCAGCAGCGTCGGATTCATCGCTTCCGCCCAGAGGCGGTAGCCGCGTTCGGAGGGGTGCAGCCAATCGGGCATCACCTCGGCCGACAGCGTGCCGTCGGGATTCGTCAGCGCCGCGCCGATGTCGAGGAAGTGGACGACCTCGCCGTCGGCGAAGCCGCGGATCAGCGCATTGATCTCGTTGTTGAGGCGGCGGCCGCGGCCGTCGGGCTTGGGATCGCGCGGGAAGATCGCCAGCAGCAGGATCTTGCTGGCGGGCTGGCGCATGCGGATCTCGTCGATCAGGCGGCGGATGCCGGCGGCCGTGGCCGTCGGCTCGTCCTGCCGGTCGCCGGTGTTGTTGGTGCCGATCATCAGCACGGTGACCTTGGGCGCGATGCCGTCGATCTCGCCATGCTGCAGGCGCCACAGCACGTTCTCGGTGTGGTCGCCGCCGAAGCCCAGGTCCAGCGCGTCGTAGCGCGCGTAGTGCTCGGCCCAGACCGCCTTGCCGGCATCTTCCCAACCTTGGGTGATGGAGTCGCCGATGAACACCACCGACGGGTTCTTGCCCGCTTCGCGCATCGCGCGGATCGCGGCCAGCTTCTGCTCGTGGCGCGGCATCCACCAGTCCAGCGACCAGGACTGCAGCAGCGGCGAGGGCGTGACCGACTCGGTGCGGTAGTTCGGGCAGACCGCGTTGGGCTGGCCGCGTCGCAGCACGCGCACGTTGGCGATCGACAGCTCGCCGCGGCCGCCGGTCTCGACCGAGAACGGCAGCGTGACGCGGCTGAAGTCGTCGCCGTCGCGATGGAAGCACGACAGCGCGAAGGACAGCCGCTGCCACCCCTGGCCTTCGAGCGCGCGGCCCGGCAGCAGGAAGTTGAGCTTGCGCTCGCAGCCATCGCCGCAGGCCAGTTTGAACGAGAGCCCGCCCTGGCTCAGGTCCTTGACGTTGATGTCGAACTCCAGCGTGCCGTGCGCGAGGTAAGGCCGCAGGTCGACCGGCGTGTCGCCGGTCACGCGCAGGCTCGCATACCAGGTGTCCTGCCAGCTCATCGTGACCGCGTCGCGCGCGCCGTCCTTGCCGCTGCGCCGGGCCGAGATCCGGGTGTTCGGGGACTCGGGCTTGGGCGCCGGGGGCGAGTCGGCGCGATCGCCGGTCAGCGGCGCGCTGCGCTCGAAGTCGCCGATCGTCAGCTGGTAGCCCTTCATCGGCTGGCCGACGAAGACGCGCAGTTCGTCGGCGGGCGCGGGCGGCGCGTCGGCGGCCTGCGCGCCGGTGGTCGCGCAGGTGAGGGCGGCGGACGCGGAC
>NZ_VOSR01000301.1:0-10751 GCF_007997345.1 Mitsuaria sp. TWR114 | reverse complement strand
GCCGCCACCGGCGGCAGCGCCGTCATGCGCCAGCCCTGCGCGGTGCGGCGCAGCAGCCAGAGTTCGCGCCAGCCGTCGGCTGGCACCGACGCGATCGCGATCGCATTGCCCTCGCGGTTGATCCGCGCCGAGGCCGTCATCACCAGCCCCCACGCGCAGTGGCGCAGCAGCGGCGGACTGCCCTCCTTGGCGCCGTTCATGGCCAGCGTCAGGCAGGTTTCGCCCGGCTGGCCCGGCAGCACCGTCAGCGTGAAACCGCCCAGCGTCTGCGTCGACGGCCCCGCGGGCAGCGCCGCCCAGCGCATCGCGTTGCCGCGCATCGCCGCGTCGTTGTAGTCGCGCTGGTCGTCGTCCGACAGCTCAGTCGGCACGATGCGCGCTAACGCCTCCAGCGCGCGACGCGAGGCGGCCGACGACGCATCAACCTGAAGGCTCGCAGCTGTCACGCCTTCGCCGGCACCAGCACCAGCGCCAGCACCGGCACGCCGCGCGCGGATGAAGGACAGGCTGCTCCACACGCCCGACTGGCGCATCAGCACGCGATTGCGCCAGTGCGTCGCGAGCGCCGGATCGCGCAGGTCGACCTTGTCCAGCACGTCCGCGCGCCACTGGTCCATCTGCTCCCGCTTCGGCGGCGTCGCGGCCGGATCCAGGCAGTCGACACGCGTCAGCGCGAGCGCCGCGCGCGCCTTCTGCTCGGGCGTCGAGGCCGGCATCGCCAGCACGCATCACCCAAGACCGCTGGAGCGCGTGCGCATGTACTGCCTCGCGGACGACCAGCCGGCCGGCTGGCGCGACGCCGAGCTGCATCACCGCGATGCGTTGAGACCGGGCGCCCGCATCGATGGCCCGGCGATCGTCGCCGAACGCAATGCGACGACCGTCGTGGACGCCGGGTGGCGCGCCGAGCTGCAGTCCTCGGGCGACCTGCTGCTGACGCGCATCCGCGAGCGCGCCCGCACCCGCGCGCTCGGCACCGAGGCCGACCCGGTCGTGCTGGAGGTCTTCAACAACCTCTTCATGAACATCGCCGAGCAGATGGGGCTGCGGCTCCAGAACACGGCGCACTCGGTCAACATCAAGGAGCGGCTGGATTTCAGCTGCGCGCTCTTCGACGGCCGGGGCCAGCTGATCGCCAACGCGCCGCACATGCCGGTGCACCTGGGCTCGATGAGCGAGTCCATCCGCTCGGTGATCGAGCGCAACCCGGACATGGCGCGCGGCGACGTCTACGTGCTCAACGACCCGTACCACGGCGGCACGCACCTGCCCGACATCACCGTCGTCACGCCGGTCTTCCTGGACGAGGACGATGTCCGCCCCGGCTTCTTCGTCGCCAGCCGCGGTCACCATGCCGACATCGGCGGCATCACGCCGGGTTCGATGCCGCCGTTCTCCCGGGACATCACCGAGGAGGGCGTGCTGATCGACAACTTCCAGCTGGTCGCGCAGGGCCGCCTGCGCGAGGCCGAACTGCAGGCGCTGCTGCGCTCGGGGCCGCATCCGAGCCGCAACCCGGCGCAGAACCTGGCCGACCTGCGCGCGCAGGTGGCCGCGAACGAGAAGGGCGTGCAGGAACTGCAGGCGATGGTCACGCAGTTCGGCCGCGCCACCGTCGAGGCCTACATGCAGCACGTGCAGGACAACGCCGAGGCGTCGGTGCGGCGCGTCATCTCGGTGCTGAGGGACGGCGCGTTCACGCTGCCGCTGGACAACGGCGCGCGCATCCAGGTGAAGGTGACGGTGGATGCGGCGGCGCGACGCGCGACGGTGGACTTCACCGGCACCAGCGCCCAGCAGCCCAACAACTTCAATGCGCCCAAGTCGATCACGATGGCGGCGGTGCTCTACGTGTTCCGCACGCTGGTGGACGACGCGATCCCGCTCAACGCCGGCTGCCTCAAGCCGATCGACGTGATCGTGCCCGAGGGCTGCATGCTCAACCCGCGTCATCCGGCGGCGGTGGTGGCGGGCAACGTGGAGACCTCGCAGTGCGTGACCAACGCGCTGTATGGCGCGCTGGGCGTGATGGCCGCCGGCCAGTGCACGATGAACAACTTCACCTTCGGCGACGCGACCCACCAGTACTACGAGACCATCTCCGGCGGCTCCGGCGCCGGCCCGGCTTCGACGGCACCTCGGTCGTGCAGACCCACATGACCAACTCCCGGCTGACCGATCCCGAGGTGCTGGAGTTCCGCTTCCCGGTACGGCTGGACAGTTACGCGATCCGCCAGGACTCGGCGGGCGCCGGCCGCTGGCAAGGCGGGCAGGGCGGCGAGCGCCGCATCTGCTTCCTCACGCCGATGACGGCCTCGATCCTGAGCAACGGCCGCGGCGCCGGCGCCTTCGGCATGGCGGGCGGGTCGCCGGGCGCTGTGGGGGAGAACCGGGTCGAACGCGCCGACGGGCGGGTCGAGGCGCTCGGCCACATCGGCCAGGTGGAGATGGCGCCGGGGGATGTCTTCGTCATCCGCACCCCGGGCGGTGGCGGGTACGGCACCCCCTGAGGCCTCCCCTTGAGATGGGGCGGACAGCCCCCATGTGGGCGTGCCTAGAATCCGAAGACCCGCCCCACAGGCTGTCCAGGCGCCGCCCATCATGGTCCCTCACCTCATCACCGCCCTGACCGGGCCCATCAATGAACTGGAGCAGCGCGTGCTCGAGTCGATGCCGGCGATCGAACGCTGGTTCCGGCTCGAGTGGATGGAGCACACGCCGCCCTTCTACAGCTCGGTGGACCTGCGCAATGCCGGCTTCAAGCTGGCGCCGGTGGACACCAACCTGTTCCCGGGCGGCTTCAACAACCTGACGCCCGAGATGCTGCCGCTGGCCGTCCAGGCGGCGATGGCGGCGATCGAGAAGATCTGCCCCGAGGCCAAGAACCTGCTGCTGGTGCCCGAGGCGAAGAACCGCGGCAGCTTCTACCTGTCCAACGTGGCGACGCTGGTGCGCATCTTCTCGATGGCCGGCCTGAACGTGCGGCTGGGCTCGCTGGACGAGTCGATCAAGGAGCCGACCACCGTCGCACTGCCCGACGGCAGCGCGCTGACGCTGGAGCCGCTGGTGCGCCAGCGCTCGCGGCTGATGCTCAAGGACTTCGATCCCTGCACCATCCTGCTGAACGACGACCTGTCGGCCGGCATCCCCGACCCGCTCACCCACCTGCACGAGCAGTACCTGCTGCCGCCGCTGCACGCCGGCTGGGCGCAGCGCCGCAAGAGCCAGCACTTCCGCGCCTACGAGGAGGTGTCCAAGAAGTTCGCCAAGCTGCTGGGCATGGACCCGTGGCTGATCTATCCGCATTCGGTCGCGGTCGACGGCCTGGACTTCAACACCGGCGCCGGGCTGGACGCGCTGCAGGCGCAGGTGGACGCGACGCTCACCCGCACCCGCCGCAAGTACAAGGAATACGGCATCAACGAGAAGCCCTTCGTCGTGGTCAAGCCCGATGCCGGCACCCATGGCCTGGGCGTGATGACCATCCGCGACGCCAAGGACCTCGAGGCGCTGGCGATCAAGGCGCGCGAGAAGCTGGCGAAGCTGCAGGGCGTGCCGGCGCTGTCCCAGGTGCTGGTGCAGGAAGGCGTGGCCACGCACGAGCGCATCCACGAGGCGGTGGCCGAGCCGGTGGTCTACATGATGGACCGCTACGTCGTCGGCGGCTTCTACCGCGTGCATGCGGACCGGGCCGAGGATGAAAACCTGAACGCGCCGGGCTCGAGCTTCGTGCCGCTGGCCTTCGCCCATTCGTCGCACCTGCCCGCGCCCGGCGAGAAGCCCGGCGCCAGCGCGCCCAACCGCTTCTACATGTATGGCGTGATCGGCCGCCTGGCGATGCTGGCGGCGAGCTACGAGCTCGAGACCACCGATCCGGACGCCGAAGACTACGCCTGAGCGCCGGCCGCGCCGCCCTCCGGGCGCGCGGCCTCCACCAGCAGCTGCTTGAAGCGGTCGACCGCCTCGCCCTGCGTGTCCGGCAGATGCCAGACGCTCATCGGCCCGAGTCCCAGGTCCACCGCGTGCGGCAGCAGCACCACCACGCCGCGCTTGGCCGCCGCCACCGCCATGTCCTGGGTCATCACCGCGACCAGCGGCATCTCGCGCATCAGGCTCAGCGCCAGCATCGCGTCGCCGCTCTCGATCAGGTCGGTCGGCGGCGCCAGGCCCATCTCCTGCCAGAGCCGGTCCATCAGCAGACGGGTGCGCGTGCCCGGCAGCTGCCAGATCCAGCGCTGACGGCTCAGCACCTCCCAGCTCAGCCGCGGCGTACGCGCCAGCGGATGCTGCGCGCTCATCGTCAGCACCTCCGGCTGCGGCGTCAGGGCCACCCGCGCCAGGCCCAGTGGCTCGTCCTGCGGCATCGCGCGGGCGACGACCAGGTCCAGTGTGCCCGCCAGCAGATCGGTGAAGAGCGAGCGCAGCGCGTGGGTGCGCACGCTCACCGTGACGCCGGGGTTCTCGCCCTTCATCGCGGTGATCGCGATGGGCAACAAGCGTGCGAGCGCTGCGTTGGTCGCACCGATGCGCACCTCGCCGGACGCGCCGCGCACCATCGTGGCGACATCGCCGGCGGCCGCTGCAGATCGGCGTCGAGCTTGCCGGCCAGCACCAGCAGCCGCCGGCCCAGCGGCGTCGGCTGCATGTTGCGTCCGCGCCGCACGAACAGGGTTTGTCCCAGCCCCTGCTCCAGCTCCGCCAGCGTCTTGCTCACCGCGGGCTGGGTGACATGCAGCAGATCGGCCGCGGCGCTGATGTTGCCGGTGTCGCGCAGCGCCAGCAGCACCCGCGCATGCCGCAGCGACATGCGCCGCATGACGAAGTGTTCGGCGGCTTCGGGGGAGGTGGATGACGCGTTCATAACCTGAGGTTCACAAGTCCATCACAAAGCTTCATGGGCCATCGGGAACCGCTCCTTACCGTGACGCACGCCTCCCCCGAGTCTTGTCACAGGAGTGATTGCCACATGGTCCGTCGTTTTTCCCGTCCGCAACGCCTGCACGTCCTGCAGTGGGCCGCCGCCGCAGCGGCCCTGGCGTTGGCCAGCCCGTCCCAGGCCCAGTCCCCGGCCCCCCAGGCCCCGCAGGCCGCGACCCCCACCCCATCCGCGCCCTCGGACGATGCGAAGAAGCTGGAGCGGGTGGAGATCACCGGCACGCTGATCAAACGCACCGACAAGGAGACGCCGTCGGTGGTCCAAAGTATCACCCGCGAGCAGATCCGCAACTCCGGCTACGCCAACGTCGAGGAGCTGCTGCGTGCGAATTCCGCGGTGGACATCGGCTCGATCGGCGACGGCGCGGCCTCGGGCTTCGTCGGCGGCGTGTCGACGATCTCGCTGCGCGGCTTCGGCTCCCAGGGCACGCTGATCCTGATCAACGGCCGCCGCACCGCGCCGGTGGCGGCGGTGGACGTGAACTTCGGCCGCGGCTCGATGATCAACGTCAACACCATCCCCAAGGAGGCGATCGAGCGCATCGACATCCTGAAGGACGGCGCCTCGGCGATGTACGGCTCGGACGCGATGGCCGGCGTCGTCAACTACATCCTGCGCAAGGACTACCAGGGCATCGAGGGCAGCGCCTCCTACGGCGCCAACGACCGCGGCGTCGGCGCGACGAAGAACGGGTCCCTGACCTTCGGCTTCGGCAACCTGGACACGCAGCGCTTCAACGTCTTCGGCGGCCTGGAAGTCTCCAAGCGCGACAGCGTGATGGCCAACGAGCTCAAGGACCGCGGCAACCTGGCGCTGCAGAACCAGTACCTGACCAGCAACGGCTCGCTGGCGCGCTTCACGCCGGACTCCTCGGCCTCGTTCTACGGCAACTACTACCGTGTGCCGACCAGCCTCACCGGCACCACCTCGATCAATGGCATCAACGTCGCCAACAGCAACCTGTCGGGGGTGAATTACCTGGGCACGCTGTCGGGCTGCCCGCCCGAGCGCACCGTCGGCCAGGGCGTGCCGAACCGGCCGGCGGGTTTCCTGCCCACCACGGCCTCGCTGCCCACCGGCATGTGCCGCTTCAGCCTGGACGATGCGGACGAGGTCGTCGCCAAACAGGACCGCACCAGCGGCATGGTGCGCGGCACCTTCGCGATCAACGACGCGCTGACCGCCTATGCGGACCTGATGGTGTCCAAGACCAGGACGGTGGAGCAGCGCGCGCCCTATGCGATGACCACCTCGCTGGTCACCTCGGGCAACCCGGTCGCGACGACCTGGCCCAAGCTCGACGGCAGCTTCCTGCGCCAGAACGCGATAATCCTGCCCGTCGGCCACCCGGACAACCCGACCAACGGCACCGCCAACCCGCAGCAGGTGCAGCTGATCTACCGCTTCGAGGACCTGCCCACCGGCGACATCAACGTGCTGCGCTCCACGCGCCTGACCGCGGGCCTGGAGGGCACCGCCTTCGGCTGGGACTTCGACACCGCGATCCTGTTCAGCCAGAACGACAACGAGCGCTTCCAGGAAGGCCGCGTGCGCAGCTCGCTGCTCAACGCCGCGATCGCCAACGGCAGCTACCGCTTCGGCAAGCCCAACTCGCGTGAGGCGATCAACAGCGTGTCGTCGACGGCCTACAACGAGGGCAAGTCGCGCCTGGTCTCCTGGGACGTGCGCGGCAGCCGCGAGCTGTTCGACCTGCCCGGCGGCCGCGCGGCCATCGCCATCGGCACCGAGCTGCGCAAGGAAAAGCTGGAGGCGATTCCCGATGACGTCTACTCGACCGGCGACTACATCGGCCTGGTGGCCAATGGCGCCTCGGGCAGCCGCAAGTCCTACGCCGCGTTCACCGAGATGAGCCTGCCGGTGGTCAAGCAGCTGGAGCTGCAGGCCGCGGCGCGCTACGAGCACTACGACGACTTCGGCAACAGCACCACCGGCAAGGCCGGCTTCAAGTGGACGGCGCTGCCCTCGCTGATGGTCTTCCGCGGCACGGCGGCCACCGGCTTCCGCGCGCCGGCGATCTCGCAGATCGGCAACTCCTTCGCGCTGTCCTTCCACAGCTTCCAGGAGCGCCGCGTCTTCGACAGCCTGCGCTGCGACACCAGCAACCCGAACGCGCCGGTGAGCAAGGCGCCGGTGGCCAACAACCGCGACTGCAACGTGCTGGGCTTCACCGCGGTGCCGTCGGGCACCACCAGCCCGGGCAGCCTGCCGACGGTGATCAGCGCCAATCCGGACCTGCAGCCGGAGAAGTCCAACTCCTTCACCTTCGGCATGATCTTCACGCCGAGCCAGTACGCGGACCTAGCGATCGACGGCTGGTACTTCCACCGCAAGAACGAGATCCGCTCGCAGCGCGGCGTGGACATCATGGACGACTACAACGCCAACCCGGCGGGCAACACGCAGGTCGTGCGAGATCCCAATCCGCAGACCTGGCTGCCGGGCGTGGACAACAGCGGGCCGATCATCATGCTGGTGCGCCAGTACGGCAACAACGAGTGGACCAAGACCTCGGGCATCGACTACGACCTGAACCTGCGGCTGCCGCCGACGGCCTGGGGCAAGTTCAGCCTGAACGTCAACGGCACCTACACGGCGCGCTACGACCAGGTGGTGGTGAAAGGCCAGGCGGTGCAGCGCCAGGTGGGCACGACGGTCTCGGACATCTCCAAGACCCGGGCCAGCGCCACCTTCAAGTGGGACACCGACCAGGCGGGCGCCTGGCTGCGCTTCAACCACGCGGATCCGCTGTCGAGCACGGTCTGCTCGTCGCTGACCGCGGCGCAGCGGGCCTTCCTGAGCAACCTGAACCGCTGCCGGGTCGGCCGGGACCGCACCATCGACCTGGGCGGCTCCTACCGCGGCATCAAGGGCCTGACGCTGTCGGCCAGCGTGGTGAACCTCACCAACGACTACGACCGCGCCAACGGCATCCCGACGGTGCTGAGCTACTACGACACCGGCGCGACCAACCTGCTGGGCCGCCGCTTCACCGTAGGCGCCAGCTACGTGTTCCAGTGAACGGCGTGCCGCCGGCGCCGTCGGGAGACGGCGGCCGGCGGGCGGTGGCGTTCGCGGCCGGATTTCCCGGTCCAAGCGCAACCGCCGCCGTCCGTCAAGCCCGCCCCCGCAACGGCGGGAGTGGCGATTGACGCACTGCACAACGGAAGGCAGACAATACGCGCTTTCGACTTCCGGCGCCCGGGCGGCCGCCGCGCCTTTCGTGAGTTCACACAACGCGCCCCGCTCGCCGGCCGTCCTGGCCGGGCTGACCATCGGCGCCCTCGGTGTCGTCTACGGCGACATCGGCACCAGCCCCCTGTACGCGCTCAAGGAAGTCTTCCACGGCGCGCACGTTCCCATGACGCACGACAACATCCTCGGGGTGCTGTCGCTGCTGTTCTGGACCATGACCATCGTGGTCTCCTTCAAGTACGTGCTGCTGATCCTGCGCGCGGACAACAACGGCGAGGGCGGCCTGATCGCGATGTTGGCGCTGGCCACCACCGCCGTGCGCGAGAAACCCACGCTGCGACGCGGGCTGATGCTGGTGGGGCTCTTCGGCACGGCGATCTTCTTCGGCGACGCGGTCATCACGCCGGCGATGACGGTGCTCTCGGCGGTCGAAGGCATCGAGGTCTACGCGCCGCAGTACCACGACGCGGTGGTGCCGATCTCCCTGGTGGTGCTGGCGGGGCTGTTCGCGGTCCAGCGCTTCGGCACCGGCGGCGTGGGCAAGGCCTTCGGGCCGGTGATGCTGGTGTGGTTCACCTCGCTGGCGCTGCTGGGCATCCCCAAGATCGTCGGCAACCCGCATGTGCTGCAGGCCATCAACCCGATGTGGGCGATCGAGTTCTGCGCGCACTACGGCTGGATCGCCTTCGTCGCGCTGGGCGCGGTGGTGCTGGTGGTGACCGGCGGCGAGGCGCTGTACGCGGACCTGGGCCACTTCGGCAAGCAGCCGATCCGCATCGCCTGGTACAGCTTCGTGATGCCGGCGCTGACGCTGAACTATTTCGGCCAGGGTGCGCTGCTGCTGGACCGGCCGGAAGCGATCAAGAACCCCTTCTTCCTGCTGGCGCCGGGCTGGGCGGAGATCCCGCTGTTCGTGCTGGCGACGCTGGCGGCGATCGTGGCCTCGCAGGCGCTGATCACGGCGGCCTTCTCGGTGACCAAGCAGGCGGTGCAGCTCGGGCTGCTGCCGCGCATGCGCATCGTGCACACCTCGGTGCGGGACATCGGCCAGATCTACGTGCCCTTCGTCAACTGGGGCCTGTTCGCCTTCGTCGTCGTGGCCGTGGCCTTCTTCGGCTCGTCGAGCAAGCTGGCCGGCGCCTACGGCGTGGCGGTGACCATCGACATGACCATCACCACGGTCATGACCTTCTTCGTGATCCGCTTCGGCTGGCGCTATCCGCTGTGGCTGTGCGTGCTGGCGACCGGCGCGTTCTTCGTCATCGACGCGACCTTCCTGGCCTCCAACCTGCTGAAGATCGCCCACGGCGGCTGGTTCCCGCTGCTGATCGGCTTCGGCATGTTCACGCTGATGCTGACCTGGAAGCAGGGCCGCCGGCTGCTGTCGGACAAGCTGCGCGAGGACGCGATCGACCTGAAGAGCTTCCTCGAGGCGGTGTTCATCAACCCGCCGACGCGGGTGCAGGGCAGCGCGGTATTCCTGTCGGCGGAGCAGGGCGTCACGCCCAACGCGCTGCTGCACAACCTCAAGCACAACAAGGTGCTGCACGAGCAAAACCTGTTCGTCAGCGTCAAGCATCACGAAGTGCCGTGGATCGGCTTCGAGAGACGTGTCGAGGTCGAGAGCCTGGACAACGACTGCTGGCAGGTGACGCTGCACTTCGGATTCAAGAACGAACCGGACGTGCCGGACGCGCTCAAGCTGCTGGAGCAGCGCGGCGTCCACCTGGACGAGATGGAGACCAGCTACTTCCTGTCGCGCGACATCGTCATCCCGACCATCGGCTCGGGCATGGCGCTGTGGCGGGAGAAGCTCTTCGCGAGCATGCACCGCAACGCGGCTGCCGCGGCGGACTTCCTGCACCTGCCGACCAACCGGATCGTGGAACTGGGGTCGAAGGTCGAGATCTGACGGTCGCAAGGACGCGGAGCGCGGTCGTTATGCTTCGCGTCATGAAACGCTGGCTGCAAGACCTGTCCCTCTCCGCCGCGGTCGCGGGCTTCGTGGCCGTGCTCGTGGGCTTCACCAGCTCGGTGGCCATCGTGTTCCAGGCCGCGCAGGCGCTGGGCGCGACGCCGGCCCAGACCAGCTCCTGGATCTGGGCGCTCGGGCTGGGCATGGGACTGACCAGCCTGGGCTTGTCGCTGTGGACGCGCCAGCCCGTCCTCACCGCCTGGTCGACGCCTGGCGCCGCGCTGCTGGCCGGCGTGTCCGGCATCTCCATGCCCGAGGCCGTCGGTGCGTTCATCGTCTGCGGCGCGCTGATCCTCATCGCCGGCGCGACCCGCTGGTTCGAACGGATCATGGACCGCATCCCCATCGCCATCGCCTCCGCGCTGTTGGCCGGCGTGCTGGCGCGATTCGGGCTCGACGCCGTGCTCGCGACGAAGACCGCGCCCGCGCTGGTCCTGACGATGGCGCTCGTCTACGTCGCGGCCCGCCGCTTCCTGCCGCGCTACGCGACGCCGCTGGTGCTGCTCGCCGGCGTCGCCGTCGCGGCGGCGCAGGGCCGGCTGCATCTCGAGGCCGTCGAGTGGGGCTGGGCGATGCCGGTCTGGGTCACGCCAGCGTTCTCGCTGCCGGCGCTGGTCGGCGTGGCGC
>NZ_VOSR01000300.1:0-11830 GCF_007997345.1 Mitsuaria sp. TWR114 | reverse complement strand
CCCCCTCGTTCTCACGGTCTTCCTCGTCGACAAGGATGACCATGCGGCCGGCCGCCAGTTCGGCGACCAGCTCGGGAATCGGTGAAATAGGCATGGGCGCGATTGTAGGCGGGGCGGGCCTGGCGGGCCGGAGGAGGGCTGGGTCTAGGCGCTCGTGGCCGGTCTCAGGCGCAGGCGCAGGTCGCCGCGCCGGAGGCCGCCGCCTCCGCCCCGCCACAGCAGCTGCAGCGGGTGCAGATCACCGGTTCCGCGATCAAGCGCATCGCCGACGAGGGGGCGCTGCCGGTGCAGGTGCTGACCCGCAACGACATCGTCAAGGCCGGCGTCACCACCGCGGCCGAGCTGATGGCGACGGTCTCCTCGCTCAGCAACAACCTCACCGACGGCGTCAGCATCGGCACCGGCGGCTTCCGCGACCAGATGGGCTTCAATTCGGCCAACCTGCGCGGCCTGGGCACCTCGTCGACGTTGGTGCTGCTGAACGGCCGGCGCATGGCCAACTTCGCCTCGCCGGGCGACGACAACGGCGTCGACCTCAACAACA
The DNA here is from genome assembly GCF_007997345.1 of Mitsuaria sp. TWR114. NCBI lineage: Bacteria > Pseudomonadati > Pseudomonadota > Betaproteobacteria > Burkholderiales > Sphaerotilaceae > Roseateles > Mitsuaria sp. TWR114. Next base: position 11,286 of record NZ_VOSR01000300.1, on the reverse strand, counting down.
TCCCGGCCGCGGCGATCGAGCGCGTGGAGGTGCTGCTCGATGGCGCGTCCGCGATCTACGGCACCGATGCGATCGGCGGCGTCATCAACTTCATCACCCGCAAGGACTACCAGGGCGTGCAGCTGGACGTCTACGCGGGCAAGTCCGGCGAGGGTGGCGCGGGCAAGCGCACCGCGTCGATCGCCGCCGGCCATGGCGACCTGGCGCGCGACGGCTTCAACCTGATGGGCGTGCTGGACCTGCAGAAGACCGGCGCGCTGCGCACCTCGCAGCGCGACTTCATCTCCGACCTCCGCATTCCGGAGCGACTGCCGCACCTGCTGTCCTCGGCCAGCTTCCCCGGCAACATCCGGCTCTCGGGCGACCAGCGCGACTACCTCGAGTCGCAGGGCTTCGCGATCAATGGCCGGCCCATCACCACGCGCACGATCAACCTGAGCGCGCCGACCTGCCAGCCGCCGCACTCGCTCTACCTGCCTGACGGCATTGGCGGCGTCGACGGCTGCACCTACGACTACATGCGCGACCTGGAGCTCTATCCGAAGACGGACAAGGGCAGCTTCCTGGGCCGCGGCGTGCTCAAGCTCGGGGACCGGCACGAGGCCTTCATCGAGGCGGCCTACACCCGCAGCAAGAGCTGGTACGTCGGCACCAGCAACCGGATCGACGCGGACCTGGATGTTTCGATGATCCCGGCGCTGGCGGCGACCGGCCTGGGCGACGCGCTGCCGGACGACCGGCTCATCACCGTGCGCACGCGCATGCTGGAGGCCGGCCCGCGCGCGAGCGAACTGACCAGCACCGGCAGCCGCATCGTCGTCGGCATGACGGGCACGCTCGGCGCCTGGGACTACGACTGGGGCTACAACCACAGCGTCAACCGCGTGTCCGACCGCGACGTGCGCGGCTACCTGCCCTACACCGAGACGATGCAGGCCTTCGCGGACGGCCTGCTCAATCCCTTCGGTCCGTCGAGCGAGGCCGGGCTGGCCTTCCTGCGCGACAACAACATCAACCAGGAAGTGCGCCGCGCCCGCGGCTCGATGGACAGCCTCGATGCCAAGTTCACCCGCAGCCTGGTCAAGATGGGCGGCGGCGACCTGGCGATCGCGCTGGGCGGCGAACTGCGGCGCGAGAAGTCCTCGTCGGCGGCGAGCGACCTGCTGATCTCGGACGAAATCGTCGGCGACCCGACGCCGGGCGACGCGCAGTTCACCAGCAATTCCCGCAAGGTGTGGGCGGCCTATGGCGAGCTGCTCGCGCCGATCACCAAGGCGTGGGAGTTGCAATTCGCGCTGCGCCACGACCATTACCAGAAGGTCGGCGCCACGACCAATCCGAAGGTCAGCCTGCGTTATGCGCCGCTGGACAACCTGACCTTCCGCGCTTCGGCCGGGACCGGTTTCCGCGCGCCGTCGATGAACGACCTGTACCGCTCGGTGAAGACCGGCGAGACGGCGACGCTGCCCGATCCGGTGTGCATGCGCGAGAACGACAACGACCTGGGCTTCTGCGCCAACAACTGGGAGACGCGGACCTATTCGAATGCCAACCTGAAGCCGGAGAAGTCGCGGCAGTTCTCGATCGGCATGCTCGCGGACCCGACGCCGGAATGGAGCTTCGGCCTGGACTACTGGCGCATCGAGAAGCGCGACCTGATCAGCACGCTGGGCGACGACGTGATCCTCGCCAACCTCGACAAGTACGAGCCGCTGGTGCACCGCTACAACGAGGACGAAGGCATTGCGGGCTGCGACTACGACCCCGACGACTCCGAGATCTGCTTCATCGAGTTGCGCAAGGAGAACCGCGGCAAGCAGAAGGCGTCCGGCCTGGACATCACGCTGCAGTACCGCTCGCCGGCGACCGCGATGGGACGCTTCGGCGTCAAGCTGGTGGGGACGTTGACGCTGAGCTCGAAGAAGCAGACCGGCGATGGCGATCCCTATATCAGCAACCTCGGGCGCTTCGTCACCGATGGCGTGGTGCAGCGGTGGCGGCATCGGGTCAACTTCGATTGGTCGCGCGGTCCGTGGAGCGTCAACCTCGCGAATTCGTTCTACAGCGGCTACGACGACCAGAACTCGGCGATCGATACCAACACGGGGCTGGTGGTGGGAAAGAACAAGGTCAAGGCGTATTCGCTGTGGGACCTGTCGGGCGGCTGGGAGGCGACCGCCGCGCTCACGCTGCGGGCGGGGGTGAAGAACCTGTTCAACACGGCACCGCCGTTCTCGAACCAGGCTTACTTCTTCATTTCGGGGTACGACCCGAGCTATACGGATCCGCGGGGGAGGTTCTTTTACCTGGCGGCGTCGTATCAGTTCAGGTGAGCGTTGAACTGGAGACACACTACCTCTCGGAAGTACTGGTGCTTGCGTGGGTCAAACTCGCGAGCATGGGTAAGCGGGCTTGATGTAGGTGTTTAAGAATTGCCCTTTTGATCCAGCCTCCATCAACTGCTGGTATATCGCGTCAGGCACGTTGTAGTACTGATAGACGCCATTCTTGAACTCAACTTCAAGGGTGCTCGTCGTCGGCTCATAGCCTATCGAAACAACATTCGATGAGGCCACCAGTTCACGGTCCATAGCTTCGATCTCCTGTTGGGGTAGCTTTGTGCGGATGACTCGCAGCGGGGTCCAGATCGGACTCTGAGCCCGCCAAGAGGCGGCGAGCCGGCCGTAGTCTTCGGCGAGTCGGGCGGCCATCCATCGCTTTGCGACGGCAGGGTCCTCGCTGTTGGGCCGGTGCTCCTCACGCGGTAGCGTGATGCGGCAGCGAATAGGCAGACGAGCCGCCTCGCCGGTGATGACGGCCTCACCGACGCGCAGGACGGGCAGGCTGTCAATCACACCAGCCAGGTTGTCAGGCAAGGATGCCTGTACCTTCGTCCGGTCCGCTGAGTTGGACAGTCGCAAAGCAACGAACGTCCCGCATTGCGACAGGATGGTGTCATCGACCTCCGATGGACGCTGGCTGACGACCATTGCCCCAATGCCGAACTTGCGACCTTCCTTAACGATCCGCTGCACCATCTCGCGTGCCGGCCCGTCGGCGTCCTTTGACAGGTATCGGTGCGCTTCTTCCATGACCACCAGCAGCGGACGAGCGATCCCACCTTCGCTCTTGTCCCGTCCCCAGAAGAGACCCTCGTAGATGATCCTCAGGATCGCGCCGATGAGTCGAGCCACGACCGGGCTGGGAATGCCGGAGAGGTCGAGGATCGTGATGGGCTTGCTATGTCCAAGCCAAGCTTCGAGAAGCTCTGGCAGCCCCTTCAGCGATTGGCTGTCGAGGTCGGGCTCCCAGTCGCCGGGGTGGAGCAGAAAGTCGTATTGCCGGTCAAGCAGGCGAGACCGCATCTGGTCTAGCTGGCGGCGTATGCCCAAGACTCCAACCTGGTTGATGAAGGGCGCGGTGGCGCCGGCCCCGTGAGGGCGGTACTTGGGCGCTTTCAGCGTTTGCGGGTCGCCGGCCTCATCCAGCGCCGGTTGCGTCCTCTGCTGGTCCAGCCAAGTCCTGACTTCAGGGTCCAGGAGCTCAGACCACAGCTTTTTCAAGCTGTAGGGACTCGGGCTGTCGGCGGTCATCGAATTGACGTCGAGGCCCGGAGCTGGTTGAGCACTCACCGCCTTGACCTTGTAGTCCATGATCCTATCGAGGATCTGCGTAAGTTGTTTGTCGTCTAGCTTGCCCATGAGGAAGGCCAGCAACTCAGCCGGGTCCAGTGCCCAGAACGGGATATGCAGCGGCACCTCACCAGCGCCGGCATTGGGATTGATCCTGAAGACCGTCGATACCGACTCCAGCGCCCGCCCATACTCCCCGTGAATGTCGAGCAGGAGGATGCGCGCGCTCGGAAACCCCGGTGTGGCCTCGGCATCGCCGCCTAATGCGATCGACCGCAAGAGGCTGGACACCGTGGTTGACTTGCCCGCGCCGGTCGAGCCGAGCACTGCAATATGGCGCGTCACGAGCTTGTCAAGGTCGATCCGTACCGGAATTCCTTCAGCGCTTGCCAATCGACCAATCAACACTTGACCGCCGTCCTGGGTACCGTAGATCACCGCCAGGTCTTCTTCGGTGACGAGGTGAACCTCGTCACGGACGTTCGGGTACTGGCTAATGCCTCGCTCAAAGGAAGTGCCAACGATCTCGCCGACCAGTTGGATGGTCATCCACCGATCGCTCACTTCGGGCTGCCCTTGCGGCGTTGTTGGCGCCGCGCTAGCGCCAACTTCGGCAACGATCCCGTACAGATCGTGATATCCCTGCGGTATCCGAACGAAGCTGCCGACTTGACCGATGCGATAACTCTTGCCGCCGATGATGGCGATGCCAGACGCGACATTCGGTGAGAGGCGGACGCTAATCGCTGCGCCGGTAACGGCGCCGACATGGCCCAGCAAGGTCGGCTTGATGTTCATGCGACTGGCGGTTGCGAGGCGTCTGCAGGGGCTGCCTGCTCGGCGCCAGGGCTGCTCGGGGGAGGCGGGGGCTGATGCTGCTGACTGGCTCGTGACGATGCGAAGAAGCGCGCCAAGCGGTCAAAGCGACCTAGCTCAAATCGCTTTGTATTTGTCGCCGGATCGCTGCCCCAGTAGGTGGCGCGAATGGCGCCCCAATCGCGAGTGGGTAAGTCGCCGGGAACCCACGGGGCGGCAATTCCATTGATCACAGCCTTGTCTGGGCAATACAAGCTCATGTTGGCTCGCCTGGCCGCGATCTCAGCAGCGTAAATCTCCTGATCGAGAGGCTTGAACTGAAAGGCAAAGACGCTCGCCGACGGATTGGCGGCCAAGCACTCATCAATTCGAGCGGAGATGTGCGCGTCAGCGAAAGAGAAGCCGGTCGCAATCAGCAGCGTGTCCGGAGTCATGAGGAAAGCCCGAAGCCGGTCGAACAGGGCGGCGTAGGGGGCCTTCTGGGTTTGGTCATATTTCAGGTGCTCCGGGAATACCAGATGCGTGGCTTTGGCATTGCCCGTGCGAACGACTTCCCCCCGGGCATTTGCCGACCAGCCTAGAGACCCGTGCAGCTTCCACAGCCGGGTCCAACGAGCTGGTAGGTCATTCCCAGCAACCGTTGAAGGATCAAAAAACGGCTCGCTCGATCCGCTAAAGCCATCGAAAAAGGGCACACGCAGCCGCTCGAAGGCCTGCTCGAAGAGCAGGTCGTAGTTCGTGGTGAAGACCTCCACGGCGTGCTCACGCGGCGTGCCGCTAATCCAGGACACGAACTCCGTATACGGTGACGGGCCGTCGTGCAGCGGTTTATTGACGATCTGCCCGATCTGGTCGCAAATCGACTCGCTCAGCTTCCTGAACCCCATGCCGTCCAAGCCGTGTATTTCCATCTTGCCCAGCACCGATCCGAGTGTCCGAACACGCGAGAGGATCGTTTCGATGTTTGGGTTATCGAGTTCGGCGACTACTGCGGCCAACGGCTTCTCATAGTCCTTCTTCAGGGCATCGATGACCATTGTGGTCAGTCCAACCACGGCAGGGATGAGGGGGGACGTACTACCTGGCGGGAATATCCCCGCCGGTGCGCCGGCACCGATCAAGAGACCGATCCGTTTTCGACCCTGCGCGATGACTTGGCGCAGGCTGACCATGTACTGGTCCGGGTTGTGGACGCTCACCGACATCGATTTTCCTCCGCTCGCCCGCCACTGCGATGGTGGCGGGTCACGTACTATCCTACGCCGTTGGTTGCCTTGCCCGTATCGCGAGGCTCGGCCGATGTTGCCAATTTCCATCGAGGTGCGACCGTTTGCAGGACGCGTCCGCGCTGGCAATCTTGCAGACCCGCACCGCGGTAGCGGCTGCTAGCGGCGCGCGACTGTAGGGTTGAACGACAGGTCCTGCGACGGCAGACGCCGACGGGCCGCAATCACTGAATGTCGGGGAATGCATGAGGCAGTCGTTCCGGTGCCCGCCAGTGAAAGACTGGGAACAGCCGCCGCTCAAGTTCGAGAGCAGCATCAGTGCTGAAGGGTCCGTATTGCTGAGGCGCAACGCGCCAGAGACGGCGGGCATGACCCGCGTCGCGGTTAAGAACAGCGCCGGTAATTCAAAGGCGTTCAGCATGATGGTCAAAGCAGTCCAGCATCAGCACCCCGTGCGTGTCGGAGGTATCACCGTAGCCGGCGACGAACGCGCTGCGGTTGGCGGAGAGCGGCGTGCCGGCTGCCGCTCACAGTGTTGGCATCGATCCGAGTTTCCACTTCACCCCCCCGCTGCCACCTCGGTTCGCAAACGCGCGAAAGCAATCTCAAAATCGGATGCGGACTGCACGTTGCTCAGCATGTACTCTTCGTTCAGCCCGGAATTGGAGCGCAACGTCAGCGTCGCGTACCGCATTACAGGAATGGAATAGTTGTCTCTGAAGCGCTTGTCCGGTGACCCGTCCTTGTTGGCTTTCGCCCAAGTGGTTCCGACCTGCTCCGCGTCCGACGGGACCGGCCCTTCTTCGTGAAACCTGCTCGCAAACACCTTCAGCTCGAAGTCGCCGAACTCCACAAGCGCGTAGTTGGTGGACGCGGCGTGATAAAGGATGAATCCGGGGAAGAGGAAGATGTCGCCTCCGTTGGCGTTCTCCAGATGCGGTACCGCCATGGGCGCATCGATAACGGAACACTTCCCGAGTCGGAACTTCACTGGCTTCAGGTCCACGATACGCGAGGCGGTGGTGCGTTCCATTACGCGGTTGGTTGCCCGGTGCGCAACGTTGTCCCAGATGCGCTGGGAACAGGAGCACGCACTGAAGGCCCGACACAGTTCTTCGAACGCCTTGGCCACTCCGTCGGACATTTCGAACTGCGTGCTCAGCCGCGACAGTTGCAATTGCTCATCCAATTCCACCCGCCGGGCCGTGCCTTCTTCAGCAGCATCGCGAAGCTCCCCGAACCGCTTCTTTGCCACGCGCTTGAGGAACCAGCCGCGATTCCAGCTCTCGTAATGCCCGACAAGGCTCTGTTCCACGACCTTCGCCTCAACCAGTTCCTTCTCGGTAGCCGCATGGAGGGCCTCCGCGCTCATGAGAGAAGCCTTGAATGCGGCGAGGCCCGGGCTCGTCATCATCGAAGAACTGCCGCTCTGAATCGCATCCATAGTGGGAGTGCCATGCAGCGTAGGCATTGGATCGGGCGGAGCAATCGGTTCCGGAGACCACGCGGGCAAATCGATGCCGCTAGACACGCTGAGCGCGGATTGCCGTTTTGGCTCTGCGGAAGACGCTGTCTTCAGAGGCTGATGGAAGGACACGCCGATGCCAGGCACATTAACGGCCAGTGCCGCACCGCGCGGTCCTGCCGAAAGTCTGACCGGCCCGGTGCCCACCGATGTAGTGATGCCGCTTTTGGACAACGTGACGCGCACCCCGGGGATTGGGGCGAAGCTCTTCCTGAATCGCCAGGTCATGGCGCCTCCCTGACAGGTCTCTGAGAACCCTTGTGAGCGCTCCATGGGCCCATGAGGGGTCCGAACCACCGCTGCAGCGCAATGGCATCTAGAACGCTAGATAACGCTAGACCATATCGACGCGCGCGGGGAGAGGCAACCGCTCAGAGAGGGGGGAGGAAGCCAAGCGGGGCCAGTCAATGTGCCGCGGAGCCAAACAGTAGGGCCGCCGCGCTCGAGAAGGGCCGTCCACCAAGCAGCAAGCCGGTGCCTTCTCTTCGACCCATTCAACTGCTTGGTGCTCGACGGTCGTCCTCACGCCCTCAGCCGCGAGGTCGCCCCGACCGGCGTTGGCCACACCACTCTGGGATTCTTCATCCATTGGAAATGGCGGGAAATTCAGGATTCGCCAACAGATTCTTCTCCCAGCGCCGCGGCCAATCGGAGGGTCTCGCTTGGAGACCACATCGGTACGGGAATATCTGGAAGGCGGACCCAAGCCTGATCACGCATCATCCCGGCCGCCGGGCCCGTTTCCGCAAACGGTCTGGGCGTCGCGAGAAACCGACTCCACGATGTCCCGGCCACTCGGCCCTGATCGCCATTCCAAGCCCCATGAGCGCGAACCCGTACGCATCTCCAGACTTCCAAGTCGCAGACCTTCCTTCCCGACAGGCGTCCTCGGCCCCCCGTTCTTTGCCGTCTCGCTGTCCAAGCTCGTCGTCATGAGCGTCTGCACGCTCGGCCTGTATGAGATCTACTGGTTCTATCGCAACTGGAGATGCATCAGGCACCGGGAGCAAAGCAACATCGCACCGGCGCTGAGAGCGCTGGTCGCGCTCTTCTATTGCTACCAGTGCTTTGCCCGGATTCGCGCTTACGACATCGAGAAAAATGGCAGCTCGCCCCTCGCCGCCGGGAGCTTGGCCGTCGGTTGGATCGTCGCCACCTTGCTCTGGAAGCTTCCAGATCCGTACTGGTGGCTCTCGCTGCTCGCTTTCGCATTCCTCCTTCCCGTGCAGGCGTGCGCGAACAGGTTGAATGCGCAGGTGAGCCCACTCCACAAGCGCAATGCGTCCGTACGCGGCTGGGACTGGCTGGCCGTGATTCCCGGGGGCGCACTTCTGCTGCTCGCGTTCCTTGGAACACTACTGGCCCCTTGACCGGAGTGAGCGTACCGAGGACTCGGTCCACGCCTTTCATCGAGCGGAAGCCCCGCCGCTTCGCGCCGGTCAAGCCGCCGGTCGTCCACGTGGCCCGCTCGCGGCGGCGCCCTACCCCCTCAACCGCTCCACCGCTAGGTCAATGAACGCCCTCACCTTGCGCGACGCTCGCTTCCCCTGATGCTGCAGCGCCTGCACCGGCACGGCGGGTGGCGCGAACTTCGAGAGCACCTCCACGAGCGCCCCTGAAGCGATCTGCTCTTCGACCATGTACGACAGCACTCGCGTGACGCCAAACCCATCGCACGCCGCGGCAATCGCGTGGTCATTGCTGTTGGTGGCGAGTCGAGCGCGGATCGGCACGGCGACGGTCGGCGCGTCCACGCCCGCGCCCTCACGGAACTTCCACTCCGATCCAGGCTCCAGCCCAAGCGCCGCGATCAGCGAGTGCTTCGCGAGATCCTTCAGCTGCTTCGGCGTCCCGTGCTGCTTCAGGTACGCGGGCGACGCGCACAGGATGCGCCGCACCGTGGCCAGCGGCGTCGCGTGGAAGGAAGCATCCGGCAGGTCGCCGATGCGGATCGCCACGTCCACGTCCTCGCTCAGCAGGTTGACATTGCGATCCAGGAAACGGCACTCGACCTCGGTCTCCGGATAACGGGCCAGGTAGGCCAGCACCACCTCGTTCAGCTTGAGCCGCCCGTACATCACCGAGGCGCTGACGACGAGCTTGCCGCGCACCGCGCCGTGCGAGCCACTCGCCGCCTGCTCGATCTCCTCCAGTTCGCCGAGCACGCGCCGGCAGTCCTGCGCGTAGCGCTCGCCGACCTCGGTGACCTTGACCACGCGCGTGGTGCGCAGCAGCAGGCGCACGTTCATCGCCGCCTCGAGCTCGCTCACCGCGCGCGTGACCACCGGCGCGGACACGCCGAGCCGCCGCGCCGCCGCGGAGAACCCGCCCTCCTGAACGACGGCCACGAAGATGGCCATGGCATCGAGCTTGTCCATATCTTTTCTGATCCAGAAAGAGTCATTTCCCAGCCGCGCCGATTCTCTCCGCGGAGCGCGAGGGCCACCATCCGCTCACCCTCAACCCACCGGAGAACCGCCATGAGCCGCATCCACGTCGTCGAACCCGCCACCGCCACGCCCGAGCAGAAAGCCCTGCTCGACGCGATCCAGGGCCAGCTCGGCATGGTCCCCAACTTCCTGAAGGTCTTCGCCAACTCGCCCACCGCGCTCCAGGCCTTCCTCGGCCTGTACGGCATCGCCAACGGCGGCAGCCTGGACCCGCTGGACCGCGAACGCATCGCCCTGGCGCTGGCGCAGCAGAACGGCTGCCAGTACTGCGTCTCCGCGCACACGGCGATCGGGCGCAAGACCGGCCTGTCGGCCGAGGAGATCGCCGCGGCCCGCGCCGGCACCAGCGACGACGACACCTCCGCCGCGATCCTGAAATTCGCGCGCAGCTTGATGGACAAGCGCGGCGAGGTGTCCGCGCTGGAGCTGACCGAGCTGCGTGCCGCCGGCGTCGACGAGGCGCAGATCGTCGAGATCATCACGCACGTCGGCATGAACTTCCTGACCAACATCCTGGGCAAGGCCAGCCTGGTCGAGATCGATTTCCCGAGCGTCAAGCTCGAACTGCCGACCGCGGCCTGAAGGTCCGCATCCTCACCGGGAGCTCATCATGGGACGCGCCTATTCGGACATCACCTTCACCCCGACGGTCCGCGAGGTCCAGGCGGAGAAAGGCAGCCGCGAGCAGTACGCCTTCCTCGACACGATGAGCGACCGCGGCGAAGCGCTGACGCCCCGCGAGGCGCAGTTCCTCGCCGAGGCCGACCACTTCTTCCAGGCCACGGTCAGCGAGACCGGCTGGCCCTACGTGCAGCACCGCGGCGGGCCGAAGGGTTTCCTCAAGGTGCTGGATTCGCGGACCATCGGCTTCGCGGACTTCCGCGGCAATGTGCAGTACCTGAGCGTCGGCAACCTGCGCAAGGACGACCGCCTCTCGATGATCGTCGTGGACTATCCGAATCGGCGCCGGCTGAAGCTGCTCGGACGCGTGGAGCTGGTCGAGGCCGGCGTCAGCCCGCAGGGCGACGCGGCCATCGCCGCGGTGAGTGATCCGGCCTACGGCGCGACGGTCGAGCGCGCCTTCCTGATCCGCATCGAGGGTTGGGATTGGAACTGTCCGCAGCACATCACGCCGCGTTTCACCGAGGCCGAGGTTGCGTCGCTCACCGCCCCGCTGCGCGCGCAGGTGCAGAAGCTGAAAGCGCAGTTGAGCGACGCCAAGGCGGCACTGACCGCTTCACAGGCACCCTCGGCGTCAATGCCGCCGCCATCGCTTGGCGACGGACCGCTCGCGCTGACGATCTCCGGGGTGCGCCAGCTCACGCCATCGGTGAGGGCCTTCGAGTTGAAGACCGCCGACGGCTCGCCGCTGCCGGCGGTGGTCGCCGGGGCCCACCTCGACCTACCCGTGCGCCTGGCCGACGGCACCGACTCGACCCGCAGCTATTCGATCGCCTCGAGCCCACATCGCACCGATGCCTACGAGATCGCCGTGCAGCGCGAGTCCGAGGGACGAGGCGGCTCCGTGGCCGTGCACGAGGACTTCCAGCTCGGTTTGCGGCTCAACGCCTCGATGCCGCGGGCGCTCTTCTCGCTCGCCGAGACGGCGCATCGAGCGGTGCTGATCGCCGGCGGCA
>NZ_VOSR01000030.1:0-2348 GCF_007997345.1 Mitsuaria sp. TWR114 | reverse complement strand
GCCGGGAACTCCGCCACCAGACGTCCTTCGTTCATCACGTACAGCCGGTCGGACAGGCCCAGCAGCTCGGGCATCTCGGACGAGATCACCAGGATGCCGCAGCCCTGCTCGGCCAGGCCGGCGATCAGGCTGTAGATCTCGAACTTGGCGCCGACGTCGATGCCGCGCGTGGGCTCGTCCAGGATCAGCAGGCGCGGTTGCGAGAACAGCCACTTGGCCAGCACCACCTTCTGCTGGTTCCCGCCGGACAGGTGCACGACGCTCTGGTCGACGCCCGCGCAGCGCGTGGCCAGGCGTCGACGGTAGTCCTGCGCCACCTGGTGCTCACGCGCCTTGTCCAGCACGCCGGCGCGCGAGACTTCCCGCAGGTTGGCCAGCGTCGTGTTGACGGCGATCGATTCGTCCAGCAGCAGCCCCAGCGACTTGCGGTCCTCGGTCACGTAGGCCAGGCCGGCGGCGATCGCCTTGGGCACCGTGGACACGTCGACCTCGCGGCCGTCCATCCAGGCGCTGCCGCTGATGCGCCGTCCGTAGCTGCGGCCGAAGACGCTCATCGCGAGCTCGGTCCGGCCCGCGCCCATCAGGCCGGCGATGCCGACGATCTCGCCGCGGCGCACCTTCAGGTTCACGCCCTTGACGACCTCCCGGCCCGCCTGCACCGGGTGCTGGGCGCGCCAGTCGCGGAGCTCGAAGAGCAGGTCACCGATCTTGGGCGTGCGGCGCGGATAACGATCCGCCAGGTCGCGACCGACCATGGCCTGGATGATGCGCGCCTCGCTGAGCGGCTCGCCCCGGCAATCGACGCTGAGGATGGAGCGCCCGTCGCGCAGCACGGTCAGGCCGTCGGCGACGCGGGTGACTTCCTTGAGCTTGTGCGAGATCAGGATGCAGGCGATGCCCTGCGCCCGCAGCTCCATCAGCAGCGCGAGCAGCGCGTCGCTGTCGGCCTCGTTGAGGCTGGAGGTGGGCTCGTCCAGGATCAGCAGCCGCACTTCCTTGGCCAGCGCCTTGGCGATCTCCACCAGCTGCTGCTGGCCGACGCCGAGTTCGCCGACCAGCGTGTCCGGCGATGCGCGCAGGCCGACGCGCGCCAGCAGTTCGACCGCGCGCCGGTGCATCGCCACGCGGTCGATGACGCCCCAGCGCGCCGGCTCGTGGCAGAGGAACAGGTTCTCCGCGATCGAGAGCTGCGGCACCAGCGCCAGCTCCTGGTGAATGATGATGATGCCCAGCCGCTCGCTGTCGGTGATGCCGGCGAAGCGGCGCACCTCGCCGTCGAAGCGGAGTTCGCCGCCGTAATCGCCGCCATGGTCGGGGTGCGGGTAGACGCCCGACACCACTTTCATCAGCGTCGACTTGCCGGCGCCGTTCTCGCCGCAAAGCGCATGGATTTCACCGGCGCGCACCGACAGCCGCACCTCCTCCAGCGCCGCGACGCCATGGAAGCGCTTGGTGATGCCGCGCAGCTCGAGCAGCGGACCGGAGCCCGCGCCGTTCCCAGGAATCGGGTTCATGACTGCAAGTCCCGCGGATCAACGCAGCTGCGTGTCCTTGTAGTAGCCGCTGCCCACGAGCACGGCCTTCGCGTTGCTCGCGTCCACCGAGACCGGCTTGAGCAGCACGCTGGGCACGACCTTCACGCCGTTGTTGTAGGTCTTGGTGTCGTTGATCTGGGAGGGTGTCTTGCCTGACAGCATCTCGTCGCTGACGGTGGCCGCGGCTGCGCGAGCTGGCGCGTGTCCTTGAACACGGTGCTGGCCTGCTCATTCTTGAGGATGGACTTGATCGACGGCAGCTCCGCATCCTGGCCCGAGACGACCGGGCAGGGCTGCTTCGCGGTGCAGTAGCCGGCGCCCTTGAGCGAGGACAGGATGCCCAGGCTGATGCCGTCATACGGCGACAGCACCGCATGCAGCTTGTCCTTGCCGTAGAAGGCCGACAGCAGGTTGTCCATGCGGGCCTGCGCGGTGGCCGCGTCCCAGCGCAGCGTGCCGACCTTGCCGATGCCGAACTGCTTGCTGCGCACCACCAGCTTGCCGCTGTCGAGGTAGGGCTTGAGCACCGACATCGCGCCGTCGTAGAAGAAGGCGGCGTTGTTGTCGTCCGGCGAGCCGCCGAAGAGCTCGATGTTGAACGGTCCCTTGCCCTGCGCCAGGCCGAGCTTGTCGACCAGGCTCTGGCCCTGCATCACGCCGACCTGGAAGTTGTCGAAGGTGACGTAGTAGTCGACGTTCTTCGTGCCCTTGATGAGCCGGTCGTAGGCGACGATCTTGATGCCGCGGTCGGCCGCCTTCTGCAGCACCGGCGACAGCGCGGAGCCATCGATGGACGCGATCACCAGCACCTTC
>NZ_VOSR01000003.1:0-10826 GCF_007997345.1 Mitsuaria sp. TWR114 | reverse complement strand
CGCGCTGGCGGGCGCGGGGCTGGCCTTCCTGTGGTTCAACGCGCATCCGGCGCAGGTCTTCATGGGCGACGTCGGCGCGCTGGCGCTGGGCGGCGGGCTGGGCACGCTGGCCGTGATCACGCGCCAGGAGATCGTGCTGGGCATCATGGGCGGCGTCTTCGTCGCCGAGGTGTTGTCGGTGATGCTGCAGGTGACCTGGTTCAAGTACACGAAGAAGAAGTACGGCGAGGGCCGGCGCATCTTCAAGATGGCGCCGCTGCACCACCACTTCGAGAAGTCGGGCTGGAAGGAGACGCAGGTCGTCATCCGGTTCTGGATCATCACGATGCTGCTGTGCCTGGTGGGCCTGGCCAGCCTGAAGCTGCGCTGATCGGGACGCGACGACGATGACTCCGATCCGCTTCCCCACCCTCTACCAGGACCGGCACGCGTTCGTGCTCGGCCTGGGCGATTCCGGGCTCGCGATGGCGGCCTGGGCCGCGCGCCTGGGCGCGCGCGTGACGGTGTGGGACAGCCGCGAGCAGCCGCCGCAGCTCGCCGCGCTGCGCGAGCGCCTGCCCGAGGCCGCCTTCGTGCATGGCGAGTTCACGCCGGAGCTGCTGGCCTCGATCGATCACAGCTGGGTGTTGCTGAAGAGCCCGGGCCTGTCGCCGCTGGACGCGCGGCTCAAGCCGCTGCTGGCGCGCGCCGAGGAGATCGGCCTGCGCCTGCGCGGCGAGCTCGAGCTGTTCGCGCAGGCGCTGGCCGAGCTCAAGACGCTGTACCGCTACGAGCCGGGCGTGCTCGCGATCACCGGCACCAACGGCAAGACGACGACCACCAGCATGACCGCGCTGCTGGTCGAGCGCGCCGGCCGGCGCGTGGCGATGGCCGGCAACATCGGCCCGACGCTGCTGGGCACCTTGAGCGACGCGCTCGACAAGGAGCCGATGCCGCAGCCGAAGGAGGCGGAGATCGAGGCTGTCGTCGACCTCGCGGTCGAGGCGGTGACCACGGCCGAGGGCGCGGAAGCGCCCGAGGTGCCGAACGCCGAGGCGCTGCTGGCGCCGGTCGACGCGCCCGCCGAAGCCTCCACGGAAACACCGGCCGAGGCGTCCGAAGAGGAGCTGCTCGAAGCGCAGAGCGAAGCGACGGCCGATGCGCCGATCGAAGCGCCCGTCGAGACGCTGGCCGCGCAGGCCCCGGCCGACGAGCGCAGCGCGCTCGAAACCGTGGCCGAGCTGCTCGACGAGCAGCCGCTGCCGATCAAGCCGCCGCCGCCCAAGCCGGCGGAATTCGAGGTGCTGCCGCAGGTCTGGGTGCTGGAGCTGTCGAGCTTCCAACTGGACGGCGTGAAGGGCTTCGAGCCCAGCGCCGGCGCGGTGCTCAACATCACGCAGGACCACCTGGACTGGCACGGCGACATGCCGGCCTACGCGCGGGCCAAGGGCCGCATCTTCGGCGAGCACGGCGTGCTGGTGATCAACCGCGACGATCCCGAGGTCGAAGCGCTGGTGCCCGCGCCGGTCGTGGTGAAGCAGGGCCGGGGCCGGCCCGCCAAGACCGTCGAGCGCGAGGTGGTCCGCTTCGGCCTGGACGCGCCGCGTCGCCCGGGCGACTTCGGCCTGCTGGTCGAGAACGGCATGGCCTGGCTGGTGCGCGCCCGCGAGCAGGAAGAAGAACTCAAGGGCCTGAAGCGCCGCAAGGACGACGAGGACGAACTGCTGATCCAGCGCCTGATGCCGGCCGACGCGCTGCGCGTGCGCGGCCGCCACAACGCGGCCAACGCGCTGGCGGCGCTGGCGCTGGCCTCGTCGATCGGCTGCCCGCTGGCGCCGATGCTGCACGGCCTGCGCGAGTACCGCGGCGAGCCGCACCGCGTCGAGTTCGTCACCGCGATCAAGGGCGTGGACTTCTACGACGACTCCAAGGGCACCAACGTCGGCGCGACCGTCGCGGCGGTGATGGGCCTGGGTGCCGACCGCGCGCCGGCCAAGCTGGTGATGATCCTGGGCGGCGACGGCAAGGGGCAGGACTTCTCCCCGCTGGCGACGCCGATCGCGCTGCATGCGCGCGCGGTGGCGCTGATCGGGCGCGACGCGCCGCAGATCGAGGCGGCGCTCCAGGACAGCGGCGTGCTCATGCATCGCCATGAGTCGCTCGAGGCGGCGACGCACTGGGCGCTCGCGCAGGCGCAGTCCGGCGACAGCGTCCTGCTGAGCCCGGCCTGTGCCAGCCTGGACATGTTCCGCAACTACGCCCACCGCGCCGAGGTGTTCATCGCCACCGTGCGCGAGCTGGCCGAAGACGAGGGCTTCGTCGGATGAGCGCCGCGACCGTCCTCGAGCAGCTCAACGAGCGCGTCCGCGCGCTGCTGTCGCGCCGGCCGGCGACCGCTGGCGGCGTCGATGTGCCGGTGCGCGACTGGGTCTCCACCTCCGCCGGCCAGCCCACCCGCATCCTCGGCTTCGACCTGACGCTGGTCTGGGTCGTGCTGGCGCTGCTGGCGCTGGGCCTGCTGATGGTCTATTCGGCGTCGATCGCGCTGCCGGACAACCCCAAGTTCGCGAAGTACGCGCCGATGCACTTCTTCGTGCGGCAGAGCCTGTTCATCGCGATCGGCCTGCTGGCGGGATGGATCACCGTGATGGTGCCGGTGAGCTTCTGGGAGCGCCACGCGCCCAAGATCTTCGTCATCGCGCTGGCGCTGCTGATGATCGTGCTGATCCCGCATGTGGGCAAAGGCGTCAACGGCGCGCGCCGCTGGCTGCCGCTGGGCGTCATGAACTTCCAGCCCTCCGAGCTGGCCAAGCTGGCCATCGCGATGTACGCGGCCAACTACATGGTCCGCAAGATGGAGGTGAAGGAGAACTTCGTGCGCGCCGTGTGGCCGATGGCCGCCGCGCTGGCCTTCACCGGCATGCTGCTGCTGGCCGAGCCGGACATGGGCGCCTTCATGGTGATCGCGGCGATCGCGATGGGCATCCTGTTCCTGGGCGGCGTCAACGGCCGCATGTTCTTCCTCAGCGTGGCGGTGCTGATCGGCGCCTTCGTGCTGATGATCACCTTCAGCGACTTCCGCCGCGAACGCATCTTCGCCTACCTGAACCCGTGGGACGAGAAATACGCGCAGGGCAAGGCCTACCAGCTGACGCACTCGCTGATCGCCTTCGGCCGCGGCGAGTTCTTCGGCCAGGGCCTGGGATCCAGCCTGGAGAAGCTGCACTACCTGCCCGAGGCCCACACCGACTTCCTGCTCGCCGTCATCGGCGAGGAACTGGGCTTCATCGGCGTGGCGATCGTGATCTTCGCCTTCTTCTGGCTGTCGCGCCGGCTGTTCCACATCGGCCGGCAGGCGGTGGCGCTGGACCGCGTCTTCGCGGGCCTGTATGCGCAGGGCATCGGCATCTGGATGGGCGGCCAGGCCTTCATCAACATGGGCGTGAACCTGGGCGCGCTGCCGACCAAGGGCCTGACGCTGCCGCTGATGAGCTACGGCGGCTCGGCCACCGTCCTGAACTGCATTGCATTGGCGATCTGCGTGCGAATCGATATCGAGAACCGACAGTTGATGCGAGGGGGGAGGGCATGAGTACTCGCCACCTCGTCGTGATG
Source organism: Mitsuaria sp. TWR114 (assembly GCF_007997345.1). NCBI lineage: Bacteria > Pseudomonadati > Pseudomonadota > Betaproteobacteria > Burkholderiales > Sphaerotilaceae > Roseateles > Mitsuaria sp. TWR114. The sequence continues at coordinate 7,232 of NZ_VOSR01000003.1, read as the reverse complement.
GCCGCCGGAACGGGCGGGCATGTGATTCCGGGGCTTGCGGTCGCAGCTGAAATGCAGCGTCGCGGCTGGACCGTCTCCTGGCTCGGCACCGAGGCCGGCATGGAGAACAAGCTGGTGCCGCCGTCGGGTCTGCCGATGGACCGGTTGTCCTTCGCCGGCCTGCGCGGCAAGGGCCTGAAGCACTCGCTGCTGGGCGTCGTGCGGCTGTTCAAGGCCTTCGCGCAGAGCGCCAACATCTTCGCCGCCCGCAGGGCCGACGCGGTGCTGGGCATGGGCGGCTATGTCTGCTTCCCCGGCGGCCTGATGGCCTGGGTGATGCGTCGCCCGCTGATGCTGGTGAACGCCGATGCGGCGCTGCTGCTGTCCAACAAGGCGCTGGCGCCGGTGGCGCGCAAGATCGCCTTCGGCTTCGACGGCCTGGCCGCCGCGCAGCAGAAGAAGAGCGTCGTCACCGGCAACCCGGTGCGCGCCGAGATCGAGGACCTGCCCGCGCCCGAGCTGCGTTTCGCCGACCGCAACGGACCGCTGAAGGTGCTGGTCGTGGGCGGCTCGCTGGGCGCGCGCGCGATCAACGACGTGCTGCCGCAGACGCTCGCGCTGTGGGACGAGCACCAGCGCCCGATGGTCACGCACCAGACGGGCGAGGCCAACTTCCCGCTGGTGCAGGCGGCCTACGCCAAGGCCGGGGTGCAGGCCGAGGTCGTGCCCTTCATCACCGACATGGCCACGCGCCTGGCCGAGGCCGACGTGGTGATCTGCCGCGCCGGCGCGGTGACGGTGTCCGAGCTGTGCGCCGCCGGCGTCGCCAGCATCCTGGTCCCGCTGGTCGTCAGCACGACCTCGCACCAGCGCGACAACGCGCAGTACATGGCGCAGCATGGCGCCGGCACGCACCTGCCGCAGGGCGAGCTGAGCGCGCAATCGCTCTTCGACCTGCTGCAGCAGCCGCGCGAGCACTGGCTGGCGATGGCCTCGAAGGCGCGCTCGCTGGCGCGTCCGCGCGCGGCCTCGCGCGTGGCCGATGAACTCGAGGCGCTGGTCGCCGCCAAGGGCGCCCGCTCCGGCGGCGCCGGGAACGGAGCGCGCGCATGAAGCACGCCATCCAGCACATCCATTTCACCGGCATCGGCGGCGCCGGCATGAGCGGCATCGCCGAGCTGCTGGCCGCGCAGGGCTATCGCGTCACCGGCTCCGACCAGGGCGAGAGCGACACCACGCGCCGGCTGCGCGCGCTGGGCGTCGAGGTGCAGATCGGCCATGCGGCGCAGCATGTCGGCGACGCGCAGGTGCTGGTCAAGTCCAGCGCCATCAAGGCCGACAACCCGGAGCTGATGGCCGCCCACCAGCACGGCATCCCCGTCCTGCTGCGCGCGCAGATGCTGGCCGAGCTGATGCGGCCGCGCCTGGGCATCGCGGTGGCCGGCACCCATGGCAAGACGACGACGACCTCGCTGCTGACCACGGTGATGCTGCAGGCCGGGCTCGATCCGAGCTACGCGATCGGCGGCCAGTTGCTGGCGGCGGGCGCGAACGCGGCGCTGGGCAGCGGGCCGCACATGGTGGTCGAGGCCGACGAATCGGACGCGTCCTTCCTGCACCTGCTGCCGCAGCTGGCGATCGTCACCAACATCGACGCGGACCACATGGACACCTACGGGCACGACATGGCCCATCTGCGTCAGGCCTTCGTCGACTTCCTGCACCTGATGCCGTTCTGGGGCGCCGCGGTGCTGTGCGGCGACGACGCCGGCGTGCGCAGCATCGTGCCGATGGTGTCGCGCCCGGTGGTCCTGTACGGACTGGGCGAGGACAACGCGGTGCGCGCGACCGAGGTGAGCGCCGAGGCCGGCGGCGGCATGCGCTTCACCGCGCTGCGCCGCGACCGCCAGGGCCGCGCGTTGCCCGCGCTGGACGTGCGGCTGCGCCTGAACGGGCAGCACAACGTGCTGAACGCGCTGTCGGTGATCGCGATGGCGATGGAACTGGGCCTGGACGATGGCGCGCTGCTGCAAGGCCTGGCGACCTTCGGCGGCGTGGGCCGGCGCTTCCAGTCCTATGGCGAGCTGCCGGTGGCGGCGGCCGATGGCGTCGCGGGCACCGCGCTGCTGATCGACGACTACGGCCATCACCCGGTGGAGATGCAGGCGGTGCTGCAGGCCGCGCGCGCGTTCTGCTACACGGTGGGCAAGAACCTGGATGCGCTCGACGGCGCGCACGTGCGGCAGGTGCGCAAGGACTGCGCCTCGGTCATCCTGTGGTGCGCCGAGAAGGCCACCTGGATGGCGGGCGAGGGCATCCAGATCTTCGGCGGCAACGGCTACATCAATGAATATCCGCTCGGCCGGCTCTGGCGTGACGCGAAGCTCTACGAAATCGGCGCGGGCACGTCCGAGATCCGCCGCATGCTGATCGGCCGCGAGCTCTTCGCCGAAACGATGTGAGGCCTTCGCGGGTGCGACAGGCCGGTGTCCGCCCGCAACCGCGACAATCCCGCCCCATGAGCACCAACGACCACATCGACGGACTGCTGGACAACAACCAGCGCTGGGCCACCGAAACCGAGGAGCGCAGCCCCGGTTTCTTCTCGCGCCTGCTGAAGCAGCAGACCCCGCAGTACCTCTGGATCGGCTGCGCCGACAGCCGCGTGCCGGCCAACGAGCTGGTCGGGCTGCTGCCCGGCGAGCTCTTCGTCCACCGCAACGTGGCCAACGTCGTGGTCCACTCCGACCTGAATTGCCTCTCGGTGATGCAGTTCGCGGTGGACCAGCTCAAGGTCCAGCACATCATCATCGTCGGCCACAGCAACTGCGGCGGCGTGCGCGCCGCGCTGCAGGACCTGCGCGTCGGCCTGGTGGACAACTGGCTGCGCCATGTGCAGGACGTCCGCAACCACCATCAGGACTGGCTGGACCAGCTGCCCGAGGAGCAGCGCGTCAATGCGCTGTGCGAGCTCAACGTGCTGGAACAGGCCCGCAACGCCTGCCAGACGACGGTGGTGCAGGACGCCTGGTCGCGCGGCCAGTCGGTGGCGGTGCACGGCTGGGTCTACGGCCTGCACAACGGCCTGCTCAAGGACCTGAGCGTCACCGCCGCGGGACCCGACGACGTCGGCCCGGCCTACCGCCGCGCGCTGGAAGCGCTGCAGCGCCGCTACGAGGCGGCCATGGGCCGCTGAGCCCGCGCGGCCAGGACCGGACATGAGCGGAACGGACGGCGGCGCCATGTTCCCCCACGAGCTCAACGACCCGCGCGCCTTCGAGATCGCGCAGGCCATGCTCGAGGGCTTCGACAAGCACTACCGGCTTTTCCGCGCCGCGTCGGCCACCGCCAAGCAGCGCTTCGAGCAGGCCGACTGGCACGGCCAGCAGCGCGCGCAGCGCGAGCGCATCGAGTTCTACGACCTGCGCGTCGACGAGGCCGTCGCGCTGCTGGAGGCACGCTACAAGACCAGCGAGCTGCCGAGCGAGGTCTGGCAGCAGGTCAAGCTGCACTACATCGGGCTGCTGACCCGCCACCTGCGCCCGGAACTGGCCGAGACCTTCTTCAACTCGGTCACGACGCGCATCCTGCACCACAGCTACTTCCACAACGAGTTCATCTTCGTCCGGCCCGCCATCTCGACCGAGTTCATCGAGAACGAGGAGCCCGCCGCCCAGCCGACCTACCGCTGCTACTACCCCTCGCAGGACACGCTGCGCGACACCTTCATGCGCATCGTCTGGAACTTCCAGCTGGCGCTGGAGTTCGAGGACCTGGGCCGCGACATCGACCTGGTGCTGAAGGCGGTGGGCGAGCAGCTCGGCGCCTTCCGCTGGCGCACCAACTTCCAGGTGCAGGTGCTGTCCTCGCTGTTCTTCCGCAACAAGGGCGCGTACATCGTGGGCAAGGTCGTCAACGGTTTCAGCGAGACGCCGTTCGCGCTGCCCATCCTGCACAAGGAACCCGGCCCGGGCGAGGCCGCGCCGGCCAAGGGCGCGAAGACCGATGGCGCGAAGGACGCGGCCGCGGCGCGCCGGCTCTACATCGACGCGGCGCTGTTCGGCGAGGACGAGCTGCAGATGCTGTTCAGCTTCGCGCGCGCCTACTTCCTCGTGGACATGGAGGTCCCGAGCGCCTACGTGCAGTTCCTGCGCTCGCTGATGCCGCGCAAGCCGCGCTCGGAGATCTATTCGGCGCTGGGGCTGCAGAAGCAGGGCAAGAACCTGTTCTACCGCGACTTCCTCAACCACCTGCGCCACAGCAGCGACAAGTTCCGCATCGCGCCCGGCATCAAAGGCATGGTGATGCTGGTCTTCGACCTGCCGTCGTATCCCTTCGTCTTCAAGGTCATCAAGGACTTCTATCCGCCGCAGAAGGACACGACGCGCGAGCAGATCCAGTCCAAGTACCTGCTGGTCAAGCAGCACGACCGCGTGGGGCGCATGGCCGACACGCTGGAGTACACCCGCGTGGCCTTTCCGCGCCATCGCTTCGAGGACGAGCTGGTCGCCGAGCTCCGGCACTTCTGCCCCTCGCTGCTGGAGGAGACGGGCGAGGACCTCGTCATCAAGCACCTGTACATCGAGCGCCGCATGGTGCCGCTCAACATCTACCTGCAGGAAGCCTCGCCGGCGCAGCTGGCGCATGCGGTGGTGGAGTACGGCAACGCGATCAAGGACCTGGTGGCGGCCAACATCTTCCCGGGCGACATGCTGTGGAAGAACTTCGGCGTGACGCGCCACGGCAAGGTCGTGTTCTACGACTACGACGAGATCGAATACCTCACCGACTGCAACTTCCGCAAGGTGCCCGCGCCGCGCAACGAGGAGGAGGAGCTGTCCGGCGAGGTCTGGTATCCCGTCAACAAGCTGGACGTGTTCCCCGAGACCTTCGGCCCCTTCCTGCTCGGCCATCCGGGCGTGCGCGACGTCTTCATGGCGCACCACGCCGACCTGCTCGATCCGGCGTTCTGGCAGACCCACAAGGAGCGCATCCTGGCGGGTCATGTCGAGGACGTCTTCCCCTACGACCCGCACAAGCGCTTCCACGTCCACGACGCCGCGCCGGCCCTGAAGGTGCCGGAGCCGCAGGACCGGGAGCTTCCCATCCACTGATCCGCCGCGGCCCCGTGGGGCCGCACCGCTTCCCTTGAAGGAGACCCCCATGTCCGATTCCATCGTCATCGTTTCCGCCGCGCGCACGCCGATCGGCGGCCTGCTGGGCGACTTCGCCGGCCTGGCCGCGTGGGAGCTGGGCGCCGTCGCCATCAAGGCGGCCGTCGAGCGCGCCGGCGTGCCGGCCGACTCGATCCAGGAAACCTTCCTGGGCAACTGCCTGATGGCCGGCCAGGGCCAGGCGCCGGCCCGCCAGGCGGTGCTCAAGGCCGGCCTGCCGCAATCGGTGGGCGCGGTCACGCTGTCCAAGATGTGCGGCGCCGGCATGCGCGCGGTCATGTTCGCGCACGACACCCTGAAGGCCGAAAGCGCCGACGTGCTGATCGCCGGCGGCATGGAGTCCATGACCAACGCGCCGCACCTGATGTTCGCGCGCAAGGGCGTGAAGTACGGCGCCGCGCAGATGTATGACCACATGGCGCTGGACGGCCTGGAAGACGCCTACGAGCGCGGCAAGGCCATGGGCGTCTTCGCCGAGCAGTGCGTCGACAAGTACGCCTTCACGCGCGAGGCGCAGGACCAGTTCGCCATCGCCTCGACCGAGCGCAGCAAGCGCGCCAACGAGGATGGCAGCTTCAGCTGGGAGATGGCGCCGGTGACGCTCGCCGGCAAGGGCGGCGACACGGTGGTCTCGCGCGACGAGCAGCCGTTCAAGGCCAAGCTGGACAAGATCCCGACGCTCAAGCCGGCGTTCAAGAAGGACGGCTCGATCACGGCCGCGACCTCCTCGTCGATCTCCGACGGCGCGGCGGCGATGGTGCTGATGCGCGAATCGACCGCCAACAAGCTGGGCGTGAAGCCGGTGGCGCGCATCGTCGGCACGGCGGTGCATGCCAACGCGCCGGAGTGGTTCACGACCGCGCCGGTGGGCGCGATCCAGAAGCTGCTGGCGAAGAACCAGTGGGACGCCAAGAGCGTCGACCTCTGGGAAGTCAACGAAGCCTTCGCCGCCGTCACGATGGCCGCGATGGCAGAGTTCAAGCTGCCGCACGAGATCGTCAACGTGAACGGCGGCGCCGTGGCGCTGGGCCATCCGATCGGCGCCTCGGGCGCGCGCATCCTGGTGACGCTGCTGGGCGCGCTCAAGCATCGCGGCCTCAAGCGCGGCGTCGCGGCGCTGTGCATCGGCGGCGGCGAAGCGACGGCCGTCGGCGTCGAGCTGATCTGAGGACGGGCCGGATGGCGCAAGTCCTCATCATCGGCGCGTCGCGCGGCATCGGCCTGGAGCTGGTGAAGCAGCATCGCGCGAGCGGCGACACCGTCGTCGCCACCGCGCGCGACGAGGCCAGCCTGGAGAAGCTGCGCGCGCAGGGCGCGACGGCGATCAAGCTGGATGTCTCGGACATGATCAGCATCGCCGGCCTGGCCTGGCAGCTCGACGGCTACCAGTTCAACCGCGTCATGTACGTGGCGGGCCTGTACGGGCCCAAGACCATCGGCCTGCAGCCGCCGAGCGCGGCGGACTTCGACGCCGTCATGCACACCAACGTGCTGGGTCCGATGCGCGTGCTGCCGCAGCTGCTGGACGCGCTGGCGCCGGACGCGCGCATCGGCATCCTGTCCTCGCGGATGGGATCGCTGACGCTGCGGGCGAACTCGGCGGGCTGGGTCTACCGCGCGTCCAAGGCGGCGGTGAACTCGGTGATGAAGGACGTCGCGCTGACGCTGGACGGTCGCGCGACCTGCGTCAGCCTGCATCCGGGCTGGGTCAAGACCGACATGGGCGGGCAGGAGGCCGACATCGACGTCGCCACCAGCGCCTCCAGCCTGCGCCAGGTGCTCGACGGCCTGAAGCCGGGCGACAACGGCGGCTTCTTCAACTACGACGGCAGCCCGCTGCCCTGGTGATCCCATGATCCTTTCCGAAGACCACCGCGCCGTGCAGGACGCCGTCCGCGCCTACGTGCAGGACCAGATCGCGCCGAAGGCGGCCGAGTGGGACAAGTCCCACCACTTCCCGGCCGCGGAGCTCAAGGGCCTGGCCGAGCTCGGCTGCTACGGCGTGGCCGTGCCGCATGAATACGACGGCGCGGGCCTGGACTACCTGGCGCTGGCGCTCATCCTGGAGGAGATCGGCGC
>NZ_VOSR01000299.1:0-2989 GCF_007997345.1 Mitsuaria sp. TWR114 | reverse complement strand
CGGCGCCGGCGGTCACGCGCGCCCGGGCGCTGGACCTGGTGGTCGGCACCTGGCAGGTGTCGGGCGTGCGTTTCGACCAGCCGGTGGACCTGAACCGCGATGGCGTCTCGTCGAATGACGCGATGAGCGAATACTCGCCGTGCTCGCGGGACACCCGGATGGAGATCGGCGCCGACCGCAAGGGCACGATGCGCTACGGCGCGAACACCGCCGGCTGCAAGGCCTGGTCCAAGGCCCATGACTGGAGCGTGGTCGACGCCAAGACGCGCAAGGCACGCTACGAGAAGGGCCAGCGCATCGTCGACGAACGCGCCGTCGTGGCCCTGCAGTTGCGCGGGTCGACGGGCACCGACACCCTGATCATCGAATCGATCACCATCGACACGCTGATCGTGCGGACCGACCTCCCGGACGGCAGTGACAGCAGCAGCGAAGCGACGGTGGTCTACAAGCGGGTCCGCTGAGGACGCCGGCGCCGGATGCCGGACGCCGGATCAGGCGCCGGGGCTTCGCGCGCCGCGCGCCGCGCGGGGCCTCAGCGCTTGCAGCGCGACGCCGTCACGTCCTTGACGGCCCACTGCTCGCCATCGCGGGTCAGCACGGCCAGCGCCTCCTGCGTGCCGCCGTGGCAGGTGATCTCGTCGCCCAGGGCGGTGTGCTCGAGTTCCACCGTGCGCCCGTCCTTCCAGCGCATGAAGCGGTAGAACGAGATCCCAACCAGCGGCGGCGAGAAGCGGAAACGCTCGACCAGCCGCCCGCCGGGGTTCTCCCAGACCACGATGCCGTTGAAGTCGTGCGAGGCCGAGGCATTGGCCATCACCAGGAAGCGGCCGTCCGGCGACGGGCGCACCTCGCCGTGCATCGTGTAGCGCGTGCCGTCCTTGCGCGAGACCCAGTAGACATTGCTGCCTTCGTAGAAGGTGGCGCGGACGACGAAGAACTCGCGGTCGGGGGACAGGCCGTCGAAGCGGTAATCCTCGTAGGCCCCCTCGTTGTTGCCCGAGGCATTGGGCCAGACGCTGTCGAAGACCTCGGGCCGGCCGGAGCCGGTCGGCAGCATCAGGCGCGAGCCGGCGCGCTTGACGAGCACGTGGCCGCCGCCGACGTTGGCCTTGCGGATCGCGTCGGCCTCGGCCTTGGCGCGGAAGGCCTCGTCCGAACCCTCGCTGCCGGCGGCCTGGCCGGGATCGAGCTCGGGCCGGGCCGGCTCGAGGCCCTTGGTGAAGTCGCCCTTGGGCGCGATGCCGGTGGGCCGCGCAGGCGGCGGCGGCTTGTAGGGCTGGTTCTGGGCCTGTGCGGCGCCGCTCGCGCCCATCACGGCGAGGGCGGCAAGGGCGGCGAGGAGGGCGGGCAGACGGACGGGCACAAGGACGGATAGAAGCACGGACAGTCGCGCGGATCGACGCATCGGCATGACCCGTTCAGCCGTGGATCGCCGCGGCCACGATCTGGCCGATGGAGATGCACATCGCCGCGACCACGACCGCGAGCGCCATGTTCTTGTGCTCGACGATCTCCTCCCACAGCTTGTAGGGGGTGAGCTTGTCGATGATGACGAAGCTGATCCAGAACACCAGCACGCCGATGACGGCATACAGGATGGAGCCCAGCACGATGGCGGGCTTGAGCCATTCGAATCCTTCCATCTCGTTCTCCTGGTCGGTCGTTCGGTGGGGTTGAAGGTCTGGGGTCGGCGCGGGCCGGCGATTGTCGCGGGGAAGTCGGCGTGGATGCGGACGGGGCGGCGGGACGATGGCGACTACTTGTGACCGCCGCCGCCGCTGCTGTAGCCGCCATACGAGCCGCCGCTGGAGCCGACGTAGCCCACGCCGCTGCCGCGGCTGCTGCGCTTGCACTGCTGGTACTCGGCGCTGCTTTCGCCGTAGCTGTCCTTGTAGCGGTCGCAGTCGTCGCTGCTGCAGGCGCGCAGCAGCGCGAACAGCACCGCGATCACGAAGATCGCGATGATGATGTTGCGCAGCAGCTTGCCCTGATCCAGGCCGGAGGAGACATCGCGCTGCAGCGCGGGCATGCGGTCCTCGGGCAGCGAGAAGAAGCGCCGCACCTCGGCCGCGTCGATCGCGCGGCCGTGGCTCCAGGTGACCTCGTTGCCGGTCTGCTCGCTGCTCAGCAGCTCGAGCCGCGTGCCGTTGCGCCATTCGTAGTCGCGCACCAGCGCGCGTTCCTCGCGCTTGACGCGCCAGTAGAACTCGCCCAGCACGTAGGTGACCTTGGCGGTGTAGGTCCACTTGTGCCTGAAGTCCTTGCCCTGGTGGCTGACCGACTTCGCCCCCGCGTTGGCCGGCGCGCCGGTGATCGGGCGCACCAGGCTCCAGCCGTCCTCGGTGTCCACGAGGAAGGCGAAGCCCTCCATGCGGTTGAACAGCAGGTACTCGCGCCAGAAGGTCTGTTCGTCCTCGGCGGACTCGGGCAGGTCGCAGCGCTCCAGGTAGCCGACGACCTGCCACGGCTGCGGCGCGCCGCCGGAGATCGCGAGCTGGCCGGTCGTGCCCAGCGGGATCTGCGGCTCGCCGCCGGTGTTCTGCCGGTAGGCGGCCAGCTCCGCGCCGGCGCCCTTGGAGATGTCGACGACCGACTTGCACTGCCCGCAGACGATGGACTGCGTCGTGTCGAGCCGCGGTTCAAGCGCGGCGCCGCAGTTCGGGCAGGGCAGGGCCTTGGACTGCAGCGTCGCGCCGCTCTCGGCGCGCAGCCCGGTCAGCTGCAGGTCGGCGAGCTTGACGGGGCGGCCGACCGACCAGGTCGGCAGCGCGGGGTCGCTGTACTCGAGCGAGGCGACCTCGTTGGCGGTGTTGCGCAGGTCGACCACCGGATAGCTGCTGGCCAGCCGCGGCGGATGGGGCAGTTCCCCCTGGGCCGCGGCCACGGTCGCTTCGACGATGCTGGCCACCTGCCAGGCCGAGCCGGCCAGCATCTGCAGCCCGCCCGGGCGCAGCGTGGCGGGATCGGGCGCGCGCTCGGCCAGCGG
>NZ_VOSR01000298.1:0-5418 GCF_007997345.1 Mitsuaria sp. TWR114 | reverse complement strand
AATGGGCGGGCGGCATAATCCGCCCCCTGCGCCGCTGTTTCCGACCCGATGTCCCGGGCGAAGGGCGGCGCCGAGTTTCCCATTCCGAACATTCAACGACACGCAAGCGAAGGCAACCCTCATGGCCTCGGTCAACAAAGTCATCATCCTCGGCAACCTGGGCCGTGATCCCGAACTCCGCTACACGCCCAGCGGCAGCGCGGTGTGCAACGTCAGCATCGCGACGACGCGCAACTGGAAGAGCCGTGAAGGCGGCGAGCGCCAGGAAGAGACCGAATGGCACCGCGTGGTGTTCTACGACCGCCTGGCCGAGATCGCGGGCGAGTACCTGAAGAAGGGCCGTCCGGTCTATGTCGAGGGTCGCCTGAAGACCCGCAAGTGGCAGGACAAGGAAGGCAAGGACAACTACACGACGGAAATCATCGCCGAGCAGATGCAGCTGCTGGGCGGCCGTGAAGGCGGTGGCGACGACATGGGCGGCGGCGGCGGCGGTGGTGGCTACAGCCGTGAGCGCTCGTCGGAGCGCGGCGGTGGCGGCAGTGGTCGCGACAGCGGCGACTTCGACGCACCACGCGCGCCGGCCCCGCGCGCCGCGGCGCCTCGCGCCCCGGCCCCCGCGCCGAAGCCGGCGACCGGCTTCGATGACATGGATGACGATATTCCGTTCTGATCGATAGCGATCCCGGCTATGCCGGGGTCGGATGATCAAGATGAAGGAAGCCCGTTGGCGTTCACGCCGCGGGCTTTTTTTCCTTTTCGAGCCGGACGCCCACCTTCAGCCGAAATGGCCGCCCCTCAGGGCAGGTCCACGATCTCGATCCAGTTCGCGGCCCGTCCCACCGGTTGCCGGCCGATCAGCCGGAGCGCGCCCTTGTCCGGATCGATGCGGTACACCGACAGCCGCTCCGATCTCTCTCCGGCCACGAGCAGGAACTTCCCGGTCGGATCGATGCGGATGCCACGCGGCTGCGTTTCCGTCGGATAGGCGTCCACCAGGCTCGGTTTGCCGGACGCCGCGGCAAGCGTCAGCAACGAGATCGTGCTGCTCGTCCGTTCGGACGTGTACATGAACCGGCCGTCCGGCGTGATGGCGATGTCGGAGGACCAGATGCGTCGCTGCTCGTCGCTCGCCGGCACCGTGAGCGTGCTCGAGAGCTCGGTGAGCGTCCCCCGATCGCGATCCCTCTCGAACTGGATGATGTTGCCGCTCAGCTCGCTGATCACGTAGAGGAATCGACCGTCGGGGGAGAACTCGATGTGCCGCGGGCCGTTGCCGGGCTTCGTCTTGACGAGCGCTGGATCGAGCGGCGTCAGCTTGCCGCTGGCGGCGTCGAATCCGAACTGCAGGATCTGATCGCTGCCGAGGTTGGTGACGTACAGGAAGCGATTGCCGGGGTCGATCCGGATGCTGTGTGCCTTCTCGCCGGTGGGCAGGACCTGGATGGCGCCCTGCTCGACCAGGCCGTCCTTGATCGCGCTGATCGCGATCCGGCTTCCGTCATAGGAGGCCGTGAACAGGAAGCGTCCGGTCCGGTCGGTGGACGCGTAGGCCATGCTGTCCGGGAGTGGCGCGTCGGCCTTCTGGCGCAAGGCGCCGCTCGCGGCATCGATGTCGTAGGTCAGCACGCGGAATGGCTCGGAGCGCACGACCGCGTACAGATGCCGTCTGGCGGGATCCACCGCCATCGGCATCACGAGCTTGCCGGCCGCCGTCTTGCCCAGCGGCGTGAGCGCGCCGGTGGCATCCATCTCGAACGCGTCGATGACGCCGTCCTGCGCCGCGGAGACATAGACGTAGGTCTTGGCCGAGACCGGGACGGCGGCAGCGATCGCCATGGCGGCGGCGCTGGCGATCTTCATCATTCCGCTTCTGAGCTTGCGCATCGACTCTGCTCCGGGCCTGTCATGAATGCTGGTGCGCCCGCATTCTGCCGGCGCGGAGCGTCACCAGCCGCGACGCGCGGTCCTGAACTCCACGCCATTGCCGATGGCGCGGTTGTCCAGTCACGCGTGCGGAGTGACCTTGCCCATCAGGTCCAGACGCGCGACCGCTTCCTCGGGCAACCGCAGTTCAGCGGCCGCGAGGTTCTCCCGCAGATGCTGGACCGATGAGGTGCCCGGAATCAGCACCAGGTTGGGCGAGCGCTGCAGCAGCCAGGCCAGTGCCACCTGCATCGGCGTGGCGCCGAGTTGGCTGGCGACCTCCGACAAGGCGCTCGACTGCAAGGGCGTGAAGCCACCGAGCGGAAAGAACGGGACATAGGCAATGCCGTCCCCGGCCAATTGCCGCACCAGCGCGTCGTCGTTCCGATGGACGAGGTTGTAATGGTTCTGCACGCAGACGATGGCGCAGAGGCGACGTGCATCCTCGACCTGCCGCGCGGTCACGTTGCTCAACCCGATGTGCTGGATCAGGCCCTGCCGTTGCAGTTCGGCCAAAGCGGTGAGCGGCTCCTCCAGCGAGCCCTCGGCAGGCCCGCGGACGTCCAGCATGCTGCGCAGGTTGACCAGCTCCAGCGACTCCAGACCGAGGTGGCGCAGGTTGTCGTGCACCGCCCTCGTCAGCTCGTCGGCGGACAGGGCAGGCAGCCACGACCCATCGGCCCCCCGCTTGGCGCCCACCTTGGTGGCGATGAGCAGATCCTGGCGATAGGGGTGCAGCGCCTCGCGAATGATCTGGTTGGTGATGTGCGGGCCATAGAAGTCAGCGGTGTCGATGTGGTCGACACCGTGCTCCACGGCCGCCCGCAGCACCGCCACGGCGGCGGCCCGGTCCTTGGGAGGGCCGAAGACGCCGGGTCCGGCGAGCTGCATCGCGCCGTACCCGAGGCGCTTCACGTTGCGGTTGCCGATGCGGAAGGTGCCGGCCTTGTCGAGTGAGTTCATGAGCAATTTCCTTTCGAAGGTGGCTCACTCTAGGCAGGGCCGCGGCGTACGATAAGTGGCTCCAATCCGCACGGGTCGTGCGGAAAACAGAACAGTGGCGGGCGCGATGGCGGATCACATGGCCGATCTGGCGGTTTTCGTGGCGGTGGCGCGCGCCGGAGGCTTCCGGCAGGCGGCGCGCGGCGGTGGCGTCAGCGCGTCCAGCCTCAGCGAGGCCCTGCGCAGGCTGGAAGCCCGCCTGGGGGTTCGGCTGCTCCACCGCAGCACGCGCAGCGTCGTGCCCACCGAAGCGGGCGCGCGACTGCTTCATCGACTGGGGCCCGCGTTGGGCGAGGTGGAAGCGGCGCTCGACGAGATCAATGGCTTCCGTGACCGTCCGGCGGGCACGCTGCGACTGAACGTCCCCGTCAGCGCGGCGCGCCTGGTGCTCCCGGCCCTGGTGCCGCCTTTCCTCGCCGCCTATCCGGACATCCGACTGGAAGTGATCGTCGACGAAGGCTTCGTCGACGTCGTGGCGGCGGGCTGCGACGCCGGCATCCGCTACGAGGAACGCCTGGAGCAGGACATGATCGCCCTGCCCATCGGCCCGCGTCACCAGCGCATGGCGACGGCCGCCGCGCCGGGCTATCTCGCGCGCAGCGGCCGGCCGCTGCATCCCCGCGACCTGCTGCAGCACGCCTGCCTGCGGGTGCGCTTCGCCAGCGGTGCCATGCCGCCTTGGGAGTTCCAGCGCAAGTCGGAGGTCGTGACGGTCGATCCGGCCGGACCGCTGGTCGTGCGGGCCGGCGGCGGCGTGGACCTCGCCATCGATGCGGCACTGGCCGGCAGCGGGGTCATCCACCTGTTCGAGGACTGGCTCCAGCCCCATCTGGCCAGCGGCGCGCTGGAGCCATTGCTGCAGACATGGTGGCGCCCGTTCACCGGGCCGTTCCTGTACTACCCCGGCCGGCGCCACGTGCCCGCGCCCTTGCGGGCCTTCGTCGACTTCCTGCGGGCTCGCCACGCCGAAGACTGAGCGGCGGCCCGGGCGCATGCCCGCGGCGCTCGCGGCATGCGCGGGCACTCGCGGCATAGGCGACAGGCCGCCGGCCGGCTCAGCCCTTCTTATCCGCCTTCACATCCATCACCACCAGCCCGGCCAGCATCACCAGCGGCAGCAGCAGCGCCCAGAACTTCCACGCCGCATAGGCGAATGCGCCCGTGAGCGCGCCCACCGCGAAGGCCGCGACCGGCCAGATGAAGCGACCCAGCCGCTCCCGCACGTCCGGACCAGCCGCGCCCCGCAGCAGGTCCACGCTGTCGATCACCACCTGCGTCACATTGCCCGTCATCACCGTCGTCGGCGTCAGCGCCGGCCAGGCCAGGCGGCCGGCCGCGTTCTGCACGCCCATCGCCGCGGTGATGAACAGGCCCGTGGCCATCGCCCACGGCGCGTCGGGTGCCAGCGCCGCACCCGCCGGCACGCTGCAGATCAGCGCCACCACCAGCAGCGCCGCCTGCATCACCAGCAAGGGCCGGCTCGCCACCGTCTTCGTCCGCTCGCAGCGCAAGGCCACCATCCGTGCCAGCGCGACCGACACCACGAAGGTCGGGAACACCAGCAGCTTCAGCAGCACGCTGCCGCCGCTGGCGCGGCTCAGCTCCGCGCCGATCAGCACGAAGTTCCCCGTCACGTGCGCCGTGAACAGCCCGAACAGCGCCACGAAGCCCACCGTGTCCACATAGCCGCCGATGAACCCCAGCGTCAGACTGGCCACCAGCAAGCGCTTCACGCCCGTCATGCCAGCACCTTCCTTTCCAGCACCGCGATCCGCGCCGCGCAGGCCAGCCCGGCGATCAGGCCCAGGTGCTCGAAGAAGGCGTTCTTGGCCATGAAGCGCGCCTGGCCGCTCAGGTGCCAGAAGTCGTTGGCCACCAGCATCGCCACCAGCGTCAGCACGCCCAGCGCGCCGGCCGCCAGCCAGACCCAGCGGTTCAGGATCAGCAGCAACGCGCCGATCAGTTCCACCACGATCGCCAGCACCGCCCACAGCACCGCGGGCTGCAGGCCGAAATGCGCCTGCTCCGCCACCGCGCCGGGAAAGTCCATCGCCTTGTCGATCCCACCGATCAGGTAGGCCGACGCCAGGCACAGGCGCAGCATCACCCCGAAGGTGGGCCACTGCAGCACCGCCTCCACCCAGCGCGGTGCGGCGGGGGAGAACAGACGGGTGGATCGGTACTCGCTCATCGTGGGGCCTCCAGGTGCCGCCGGTTGTACCCGGCTTCGGCGCGCCGCATCGGGGCGGCTCGTGTGTCCAAGTCCATCATCAGACCGCCCAGCACGCGCATCCCAGCGCGCCCCAGAAGCTCTTCAGGTCGGAGGCGGGCACCTCCGACGCCCAGGCATTCGCATGCGCATGACCATGGACGCCGCAGGCGGTGTCGCAGCACGCGGTGCGCCGCATCGCCGCCTGCAGCGGCTTGCCTTCCGCGCCCCAGGCGCCGTAGCCGCCGTAGCGCCGCACCGGCGACCAGTCCGGCATCGCCGGC
>NZ_VOSR01000297.1:0-1245 GCF_007997345.1 Mitsuaria sp. TWR114 | reverse complement strand
GGACATCGGCACCGCCAAGCCGACGCCGGAAGAACTCGCCGCGGTGCCGCATCACCTGATCGACGTCCTCGAGCCGACCGCGAGCTACTCGGCGGCGCAGTTCGTCCGCGACGCGCTGCGGCTGGTGCCCGAGATCCAGGCCCGCGGCGCGCGGCCGCTGCTGGTCGGCGGCACGATGCTGTATTTCAAGGCGCTGTTCGACGGCCTGTCCGAGCTGCCGCAGGCCGATCCAGCGCTGCGCGCGCAACTCGATGCCGAGGCCGCCCGCGACGGCTGGCCCGCGATGCACGCGCGGCTGGCCGCGCTGGACCAGAACACCGCCGCCCGCCTGGCGCCGCTGGACGCGCAGCGCATCCAGCGCGCGCTCGAGGTCTGCCTGCTCAGCGGTGAGCCGATGTCGGCGCTCTACCGGCGCCAGCGCGCGCAGGGCGTCGACTGGCCGCTGATCTCCCTGGAGCCCTCGGATGCGGCACGCGCCTGGCTGCATCAGCGCCTCGCGCAGCGCTTCGAGCTGATGATCGAACAGGGCTTCGTCGACGAGGTGCGGCGCCTGCGCGCCCGCGTCGACCTGCACCTGGGGCTGCCCTCGATGCGCTGCGTCGGTTATCGGCAGGCCTGGGAACTGCTCGACGCCAACGAGGCCGCGCCCGACCTCGCGGCCCTGCGCGAACTGGGCACCGCCGCGACGCGGCAACTCGCCAAGCGCCAGATCACCTGGCTGCGCAGCATGCCGGCGCGGCGCGTGGTGGCGGCGGAAGCGCCCGACGCGCTCGAACAGCTGATCGCGCTCGCCGACGACACCGCCACTGCCGGCGCCGACTGAGCTCGACGATGGACGTCCCCCTCCTCACCGCCACCGGCCTGACCAAGCGCTACGGCGCGCAAACCCTGTTCGAGCACCTCTCGCTGACGCTGCATCGCGGCGAGATGCTGGCGCTGCTCGGCGAATCCGGCAGCGGCAAGTCCACGCTGCTGAACGGGCTGGCGGCGCTCGAGCCGCTGGATCGCGGCCAGGTGGTGCTGCAGGGCCGCGACCTGCTGGCGCTGGACGAATCCGGCCAGGCCCGGCTGCGCCGCGAGCAACTCGGCTTCGTGTTCCAGGCCTTCCATGTGCTGCCCCACCTGACCGTGCGGGACAACGTCGCCCTGCCGCTGCTGCTGCAGGGCAAGCCCGACGCGCGCCGTGTCGAGGAGATGCTGGACGCGGTCGGCCTGGGCGCGCAGGCCCGCCACCTGCCGCGCCAG
>NZ_VOSR01000296.1:0-11034 GCF_007997345.1 Mitsuaria sp. TWR114 | reverse complement strand
TTTTGCTTTGGGACGTCGCAAAGTATCTCGCTGCTTTCGGCGCTCATGCCTTAGGGATTTGCAGCATCACTGAGCCGTTTTCGGTCGAAGCTCCGAGGATCTTTGCAGCGATCAGCTGGTCTACCAATTCATTGGACCAATCGAGCAGGTCCCGGTCGGAAAAGAATCGTCGCCAAGTACTCACAAAGATAGGCGTTGACGCCAGCCAGGCCAGCAACGCCTCACGGGTACTGTGAACCACCTCAAGCATATGAAACGCAGTGAGAGCCTTCACCGCGTGGACCGCATGACGCTCAGGTTCCCGTCGAAAGTAGTCCAAGCGCTCGCGTGCAATTCCGATGGCCTTGGCGATGTCTTTAAATGGCGCCCCGTGACCGGGAATGATGATTTCGGGTTTCAACCGTTCGATGATGTCGAGTGTGGCAGCCACTTCCTCGAAAGCGTCTTCGCCATCGAGTTCCGGAAAGACAATTCCGAAGCCCCGTTCCCACAGCGCATCTGCGGACAGCAGCGTCCCGCTGGACGGTTCATGCAGGATCACCGAGTGCGGATCGTGCCCCGGCGCGGCATGGACATGCCAATCCCTTCCTCCTTGACGAAGCACTTGGCCGGGCGTGAGCTTTCCCGCTGGCGTGAACCGATCGCAGCGCTGGCCGGTCGAGCGATAACTCAGCGCCGTCTCGTCCCAAGTCGAAATCGCCGTGTATTCGCCCGGAGGAATGAGGATGGAACACCCATGCCGCTGAGCGATCAACGCATTCCCTCCGCAATGGTCGGAATGGAGATGCGTATTGACGATCAGGCGAAGCGACTCAGCCGGCAGCAAGCTGGCATCGAGTAAAGCGAGGGTCTGCTCTGCATGGCTGGCGTAGCCGGTGTCGACAAGGACCGCGCCCTCCTCCGGGGATGCGCCATGAAGCACGACGTTGTTGGACGAGAGCCAACCCCGCTCCAGGACGGTGACACCCGACGGCAATACGGCAGCGCTGCGGCCGTCACCGCGCGAGGCGCCCATCACTGCCGCAGTTCGCGTCGCAAGATCTTGCCGACGTTGGTCTTGGGCAGCTCATCGCGGAATTCGATGTACTTCGGCCGCTTGTAGCCCGTCAACTGCTTGTGGCAATAGGCGGCGAGGTCTTCTTCGGCGAGCGCTGGATCCTTCTTGATGACGAACAGCTTCACCGCCTCGCCGGAGTGCTGATCCGGAACGCCGATCGCCGCGCACTCGAGCACGCCGGGATGCAGGTTCACAACCTGTTCGATCTCGGTGGGATACACGTTGAAGCCGCTGACCAGAATCATGTCCTTCTTGCGATCGACGATGCGGGTGAATCCCTCCGCATCCATCACGCCGATGTCCCCGGTCTTGAAGAATCCATCCGGTCCAATCGCCTGCGCGGTTTCTTCGGGACGATTCCAATAGCCGGCCATGACCTGCGGACCTCGGATGCAGATCTCGCCGCGCTCGCCGATTGGCAGGTCCTTGCCGTTGTCGTCGCGGATTGCGATCTCGGTGTTGGGCACAGGCAGGCCGATCGATCCATTGAACTGGGCCAGGTCGAGGCGATTCACCGTCGCCACCGGAGAGGTCTCGGAAAGCCCATAGCCTTCGACGACGGGACAGCCGGTGATGCGCGCCCATTTCTCCGCAGTGGCCTGCTGCACCGCCATGCCGCCGCCATTCGAGATCACCAGCTCGCTGAAATCGAGCTTGGCGAATGCGGGATCATTGGCCAGCGCATTGAACAAGGTATTGACCGCGGGGAACATGTTCACGCGGTAATTGCGCAGCGTCGCGATGAGCCCCGGAATGTCGCGGGGATTCGGAATCAGCAGATTCATGATCCCCATCCGCGCGCCTAGCATGTAGCAGGCCGTGAGCGCGAAGATGTGATACAGCGGCAGCGCGCAGACGATGGTCAGGGGTTTGTCGCCGAGCTTGTTCAGCATCGGCGCGAACCAGGCTTCGCTCTGCAGGATGTTGGCGACGATGTTCCGGTGCAGCAGGGTCGCGCCCTTTGACAGGCCCGTCGTGCCGCCGGTGTATTGGAGGAAGGCGGGGTCGTCCGGGCCGACCTGCACCGACTTCAGCGACATGGCCGCGCCCTGCGCCAGCGCCTGATTGAAGCGGGAGACGCTGCGCCCGCCGGTCAAGGGCAGGCGGAATTCCGGCACCATCTTTTTCACGTGCCGGACCGCAAAGTTGATCAGCGGGCCACGCCACCAGCCCAGCATGTCGCCCAGGCCGGTCAACACCACATGCTTCACCTGCGTACGGTCGATGACCTCCGAGAGCGTCTTGGCGAAGTTCTCGAGCACGATGATCGCCTCGGCGCCGGAGTCCTTGAGCTGGTGTTCCAGCTCGCGCGGCGTGTACAGCGGGTTCACGTTCACCACGACGAAGCCGGCCCGCAGGATGGCCGCGATGGTCACCATGTACTGCAGGACGTTGGGCATCATGATCGCCACGCGCGCACCGCGGACCAGGCCGCGCTGCTGCAGCCAGGCGCCCAGCGCCGCGGACAGCTCGTCGACCTGCGCGAAGCTCAGGCGCTGGTCCATGCAGGCGGCCGCGTCGCGGCGCGCATGCTTGCGGAATGCCTCCTCGAGGAGGGCCACCAACGAGGGATAGACGTCGACC
This sequence comes from Mitsuaria sp. TWR114, assembly GCF_007997345.1. Taxonomy (NCBI): domain Bacteria; kingdom Pseudomonadati; phylum Pseudomonadota; class Betaproteobacteria; order Burkholderiales; family Sphaerotilaceae; genus Roseateles; species Mitsuaria sp. TWR114. Next base: position 8,393 of record NZ_VOSR01000296.1, on the reverse strand, counting down.
GGGATCTCCGCAGGGACGCCCGGTGGGTAGTTCTTCAGCCAGGGCTTCGCGGCCGGTGGGGCGGTCGCCGGCGTCGCGGCGGTCGGTGCGGTGGTTGCAGTCATGTCTCCTCGTCGCGTTCTTGATGTGTCGGAGGGGCGCGCCCTGAGGAACTGTCCATGCTGGCCGCTGGCGCGAAGGCGTCGTAGCGGGGATGCCCTAGGCCACCTCGTCACGTGAGGGACAAGCGGTCGCCATTCCTTGGCCAGACCCGTCCACGCGCAGAGTTTTCCGAAGCGAAGCCCTGGTCCAGCCTGCGCCTACACTCGTCGTTTTGATCGGGAGCCCGGATGAACGGCAGGCTGCAGCGCCTCACCTCGTTGTTTCGTTGGATCGTTGGACCGCTGTTGAGCCTGTGGGCCGGCAGTCACTGGGGGCCTTGGGTGGGGCTGGCGCTGCTCGCGCTTTTCGTGGCGGGGCCGCCCCTGGCGATGCTCCCCCACTTCCTGGTGTTGCGCTTCGTCCCGCCGGCGCCGGGGCTGCCGACCGCGCCGCTGGGCGACCTGCTGCAGGCCTGGTGGCGCGAGGTCGTCGTGGTCACGAGGGTGTTCAATTGGCAGCAGCCCTGGGCCGAACATCGCGAGCCCGACTTCCTGCCGCCGCCAGGGCAGGCGCGCGGCCGCCGCGGCGTCGTGTTCCTGCACGGCTACAGCTGCAACCGCGGCCTGTGGAACGGATGGATGAAGGCCCTGCGGGCGCGCGGGACGCCGTTCATCGCGCTCACCCAGGAGCCGGCCTTCGGTTCGATCGACCGCTACGCGCCGCAGGTCGACGCCGCCATGCGCGCGCTCCATGACCGGACCGGCCTGGCGCCGCTCATCGTCGCCCACAGCATGGGGGGATTGAGCGCTCGCGCCTGGTGGCGCAGCCAGGGGCACCCCTTCGAGCGCATCCATCGCATCCTGACGCTGGGCACGCCGCATCACGGCACGCTGCTGGCGAAGCTGGGCACCACCGAGAACGCCCGCCAGATGCGCGGCGATTCGGAATGGCTGAACGAACTCGCGCGCCAGGAGCCGCCGCAGGTCGCGAGCCATTTCGATTGCCTCTACGGCCATTGCGACCAGATCGTCTTCCCGGCGGAGACGGCGGTGCTGCCCGGGGCCCGCGTGCTGCACCTGCCGGCGCGTGGCCACCTGCAGCTCGTGTTCGAGCCGCAGGCCTTCGAGCGGGCGCTGGCCCTGCTCGATGAGCCGGCCCAAATGAACACCGCCCAGCGGGTGAGCCGGGCGGGTTGAATCAGGATCGCGTCAGTGGAAAGTCAGCGCGGCGAGGCCGGCCGACATCCCGGACCATCAAGCGTCCGCCTTGAGCACGCCACGGCGGATCTGGTCGAGCTCGATGCTTTCGAACAGGGCCTTGAAGTTGCCCTCGCCGAAGCCTTCGTTGCCCTTGCGCTGGATGATCTCGAAGAAGATCGGGCCGATCACTTCCTTGGTGAAGATCTGCAGCAGCAGCTCGTGCGGCGCGCCCTGGTGCGCGGCGCCGTCGATCAGGATGCGCAGGCGGCGCAGTTCCTCCAGGTCCTCGTTGTGCTCGGGCAGGCGCTTGGTCACCAGGTCGTAGTAGGTGTCGATCGTGTCCTGGAAGACCACGCCCGTGCCCTTCATGCCTTCGACGGTGCGATAGATGTCGTCGGTACCCAGCGCCACGTGCTGGATGCCCTCGCCGTGGTACAGGTCCAGGTACTCGGCGATCTGGCTCTTGTCGTCGCTGCTCTCGTTGATCGGGATGCGGATCTTTCCGCAGGGACTGGTCATCGCCTTGGACTTCAGGCCGGTCAGCTTGCCCTCGATGTCGAAGTAGCGGACCTCGCGGAAATTGAACAGGCGCTCGTAGAACTCGGCCCATTCCTTCATCCGTCCGCGGAACACGTTGTGGGTCAGGTGATCGATGTAGGTCAGGCCATGGCCCTTGGGCGTGGACTGCACCGGCTTGCCCTCGGCATCGAGCAGCGGCACGAAATCGACGTCGTAGATGCTGATGTTGCCGATCTCGCCGGGCGCCGCGCCGTTCTTGCCTTGCCAGCGGTCGACGAAGTAGATCAGCGAGTCGCCGATGCCCTTGATCGCCGGAATGTTCAGCTCCATCGGGCCGGCCTTGTTGTCGAAGCCCCAGGCGCCGAGTTCCAGCGCGCGGCGGTAGGCGAAGGCCGCATCCTTGACGCGGAACGCGATCGCGCAGATCGACGGTCCATGCAGGCGCGCGAAGCGCTGGGCGAAGGCGTCCTTCTCGGCGTTGATGATGAAGTTGACGTCGCCCTGGCGGTACAGCGTCACATCCTTGTGGCGATGGCGGGCGACGGCGACGAAGCCCATCGAGGTGAACAGCGCGCCCAGCGCCGCGGGGTCGGGCGCGGCGAACTCGATGAACTCGAAGCCGTCGGTGCCCATCGGGTTGTCCCAGGGGGTGAATGCCATGCTTGTCTCCGCTACCCCGTCAAGGGGATCTGGTCAGGAATGCGATGGCGTCACTGTAGGGGGAGGGGGGCGCAGGATTTCTGCGATCCATGGCGCCCGAAAGAGGGGTAGCGCAGGAATCCTGCAAGAATCGCGGGATGGACAAGCAGATCGAGCTCGATGCGATCGACCGACGCATCCTCCACGCCCTCCAGGCCGACGGCCGCATGACCTACGACGCGCTGGCGGCGCAGGTGAACCTGTCCTCGTCGGCGGTGCTGCGGCGGGTGAGGCGGCTCGAGGAAGGCGGCGTGATCACCGCCTACGTGGCGCTGGTGAGCCCGGAGCGGGTGGGCCTCGGCCTGACCGCCTACATCAACGTGCGCCTGGAGAAGCACACCGAAAGCCACAAGCGCACGCCGATGGACTTGTTCCGCGCGGCGGTCCAGACCTGGCCCGAAGTGGTGGAATGCGCCGCCCTGACGGGGGAGATGGACTACCTGCTGCGGGTGCTGGTCGAGGACATGAGCCACTACGCCCGCTTCATCAGCGACACGCTGCTGCGCCACCCGAGCGTGCAGGACTGCAAGACCAGCTTCGTGCTGGATCGGCTGAAGGACACGACGGCGCTGCCGGTATGAAGGTAGCGGCGCCGCTCAGCGCCGTTCCAGCACCACCGCGAGTTCGAACCAGCCCCGCTCGTGCGGGCGCTGCGTGTAGGGCGGCGCCGGCCATTTCCACAAGGCCAGCGGGAACAGCGCCCGCATCGCATTGATGTCGCAGTGGTAGGGCGGGCCGATGACCTGGCCGTGCTCGGACTCGTCGCGGCGCGCCTGCATGAACAGGGAGAGCAGTCGGCCGCCGGGTTTGAGCCAGCGCTGCAGCTGCTCGGCATAACCGGTCCACTGGTCGGGATGCAGCGCGCAGAGGCAGGTCTGCTCGTAGATCAAGTCCACCGGATGATCGGGCCGCCAGGCCAGCACGTCGGCCTGCTCGACGCGCCCCGGCACGCCGGCCTCCTTGAGCGCGGCCCGGGCGATCTCCACCGCCGCCGGCGTGTAGTCCAGCCCGATCACGTCCAATCCCGCGCGAGCCAGCACCGACAGCTCATGGCCGCGACCGCAGCCCGGCACGACGATGCGGGCGCCGGTGGGCAACAGCCCGTCCGCCAACCACGCGGCCAGCTGGGGATGCGGCGCGCCGCGGTCCCAGCCGGTCTGCCCGGTCTCGAAACGTTGTTGCCAGAACTCGCGGTCGGGGCCGGCCATGGTGTCTCCTCGCGTCGGTCGCATGCTGTCGGAGCGCGCAGCGTAACGCCGATGCGGCGCCGATGCAGCGCCCATGCGATGGCGTCGCGGCGATCCGCCGCCGCCCCGCGGTTCAGAGCACCCCGTCGACCTCGTGGACCAGCTTGAGCGTATGGGCGGGCGAGAGGTTCATCAGCGCGCCGATCTCGATCAGGTCGTCGGGCACGGCAGGGTTCTCCCAGCTCTGGGCGGTATGCCGCGCCAGCCGCACCGCCAGCGTCACGCTGCGGACCTGCGGATCGTTGGCCTTCTTGTCGTCGACGATGTGGGCGAGCAGCTCCGGCAGGTGCCAGCTGCGCATCAGCGCCTGTTCCAGGTCGCCGAGCTCGATGTTGAGCACCGCGCGCTGCGCCGCGACGCTGCGCAGCGCGGGATCGGCCTGCTGGCGGCGTTGGATCTCGAGCGCGAGGTCGGGAGCCTCGCACCACAGCAGCATCTCGGAGAAATCGTGCAGCAGCGCGGCGCTGTGGATGACCGCGGCATCGGGATCCGCGCGGTGCGCCGCGAAGCCCAGCGCGAAGCGCGCGGCGCGCTCGGCGCGATGCAGCACGCGCTGCACGCCGGCCAGCGCGTCCGGGCGCGAGGCCAGGCGCTGCTCGACCGTCGGCTGCGCGCCGAAGGCCTTGAAGAAGGGGGTGATGCCCATCAGCACCAGCGCGGCGGTGACCGTCTCGGTGTCGGTCAGCAGCCGGCTGGAGCGCTGCGACGCGGCATGCGCCAGCAGTTTGAGCGTCATCAGCGGATCCTTGCTCAGGATCTCGCCGAGCAGGTGCGCGTCGACCGCGTCCTCATTGGCACGCCAGATCTCCAGTTGCTCGGCCGTGCTGGCCAGCACCGGAATCTCCATGCCGCGCAGGTGCGCCGTCCACGCCGCCAGGTCCGGCAAGGGCCGGGTCAGCGGCTGGAACGGCGGGGGAACCGGCGGATTCCCCGCTCCGCTCCCGGACGGGGCAGAGGCAGCGGGCGGAACGCTCTGGGTCATGAAGCGAGGTCGCCGCGCGGGCGGCGATACACGGTGATCGTTCATCGTATATCGGCTCGGCGCCCGCGAGCTTGATCCCCACCGCGGCCACGGCGACCGCGAGCCAGACCGGCATCACAGCCGTTGCACACCCGCGAGGGTGCCCTGCAGTTGGCCGTCGACGTAGAGCCGGCCGGCGCCGTCGGCGTCGCCGTGGAACTCCAGCCCGGTGGCCGGTTCATCGCGGCGGGGCGCCGGAGCGACCTGCCACGCCCAGCTGATCAGGCGCCCGCCGGCGCCCAGCAGCAGGATCGCCAGCCAGCCCCGCAGGGTCTGCTGGCGGGCCAGGCCATGCATGCGGCCCGGCATCAAGGTGATCTCTTGCATGTCTTGTCTCCCTGGGCGCCTGCGCCGACCGGGAAGACGTCCCGGTCCGTCGGAGGCGGCCCGTTCAAGGGCTGAAGTCGTCGTGCCGCTGAAGCGCGCGCTTCAGGGCTTGCTGTTCCTGCTGGCGTCGACCGCCGGCGGTGGGGCCGTGACGGCCCGCTGAACGGCCGTGGCTCAGGGCCACGAAGGGATTGCGCGGCTTGCGCGGTGTCATTGCGAGACGCGGACGGGGAGTGATGAACTGGGCCATGGCAGCCTCCTGTGATGACGGACGGGACGGAAGGGAAAAGGGAGCGCCTCGGTCCCGGGACGGGCGCCAACTGCGCGGCCGTTGCGGCGGGGGCTCCAAAGTTGCGCAGATGATAAACATCTGATTATCAAGCGCAAGCGGTTTTTATCTGGCGTTGTCCCTCGGCGACGGGACGACGCGCGCCGGGAGCCAGCGCCTCGGCGGCGGGGTGGCAACGGTTACGCGCGCAGGCGCGCACCTACGCACGCCGAGGGCCGAGGACCAGGCGGGACGGAAGGCGGAACGGAAGGGGCGAGGGACGTCGAAAGGATTGCCGGCGCGACGCCGCCGGGCGCGCGCTCAGCGCTTCTTCGGCTTCAGCGGCGCGATGCTCTGCTGCAGCTTGCGCCAATCGTCGACGTCGGAGGTCGCCGGCGCGACTGCCCGCGGTGCGGGCGCGGGCGGCGCATTCGGCGCGGGCGGGGTCAGCACCTCGCCCAGGAGGTCGAGCAGCCGGGTGCGGGCCCGCTGCGGATGGCGGCGGTAATAGGTCAGCACCAGGCCGACGATGAAGCGCTCGTCATCGTCCTGCGGCAGGCTGGGGGAGTTGTCCGCTGCGGCCGGCCGGTGCGCGCTTGATAAAGCCCCGTTGCTCTGGGAGATACCGCCCGAGCCTGCGGCGGCGGTGCCCGGCGCCCCGTGTTCCTGGTCCATCCAGCCGTTGGGCTTGTGGCTGAGCTGCTCGAACTGGCGGGCCAGCCGCTCGCCGATCTGGCGCGAACGGCTCTTGATTTGGCTCCAGTAGCTGGGCTGGATCTGCAGGCGCTCGGCAAAGCGGCGCTCCAGGCCGCGCAGGGCGGCGGCATCGGGATGCTTGATCGTCGCGGCGACGAACTCGTCGAACAAGCGCATCGCGTTGTCCAGGCGGATCTGCGCGACATCGCGGGGGGCGGAACACATCCCGCAATGATAAAGCTTCGTTCACAAACGCCTGGCCCGCCCCCTCCGGCCGGCCCCCGCGTCGCAGGGGATCGGCGCCGCGACGATCCCCGGCGGAAGAGGGACTACTCCTCGTCCTTCAGGTGGTAGCCCGCCGCCAACTGGGCCTGCGTGTTGGGGGGCACCGGCTCGTAATGGGACAGCACCATCGTGTAGCGCCCCTGCCCGCTGGTCATCGCATTGAGGCGGTTCTGGTAGGCGCTGAGCTCCGCCAGCGGCGCCAGTCCCTCGACGCCGATCTGCCCCGGCACGCTGGCGCGGGTGCCCAGCACCTGGCCCCGCCGGGACGCCAGGTCGCCGGTGATGTCGCCGGTGGCGTGTTCCGGGGCGCTGATCTCGACCTGCACGATCGGCTCCAGCACCACCGGGCGCGCCTCGCGCACCGCGGCGATCAGCGCCTTCTTGCCGGCGGTGATGAAGGCGATTTCCTTGGAGTCCACCGAATGGTGCTTCCCGTCGAAGACCGTCACGCGCAGGTCCACCACCGGGTAGCCGGCCACCACCCCCTGGGCGAGGGCCTGGCGCACCCCCTTCTCGACGGCCGGCATGAACTGGCCGGGGATGGTGCCGCCCTTGACCTCGTCGCGGAACTCGAAGCCGCGCCGCGCGCCAGCGGCTCGATGCGCAGCCAGACCTCGCCGAACTGGCCGGCGCCGCCGGTCTGTTTCTTGTGCCGGTAATGCCCCTCGGCCTTGGCCGAGATCGTTTCCCGGTAGGCGATCCGTGGCGGCTGGGTCTGGACGTCGAACTTGTAGATCTCCTTGAGCCGCTCCAGCAGCACGCGCAGGTGGAGTTCCCCCAGCCCGTAGACCAGCGTCTCGCCGCCCTGCGCGCCCAGGCCGTCCTGGTCGCCGCCGCGTTCCAGGCGCAGGCAGGGGTCCTCCTCGACCAGGCGCGACAGCACCTCCCACAGCCGCTGCTCGTCCCCATGGCGGCTGGGCCGGATCGCGATGCCATGCACTGGCGTCGGCAGCGCCACCGGCGCCAGGTGCAGGTGCTCGTCCTCCGGCGCGTCGTGCAGCACCGCGTCGTAATGCAGCTCCTCGAGCTTGGCCAGCGCGCACAGGTCGCCGGGCAGCGCCTGCTCGATCTCCACATGCTCCTTGCCCTGGAGCATGAACAGATGCGCCACCCGCACCGCCTTGCGGGCATGCCCGACGTAAAGCTGGGCGTTCCTGCGCAGCGTGCCCTGATGGACGCGCAGCATCGCCAGCTTGCCGAGGTAGGGGTCGGACTGGATCTTGAAGACGTGCGCCACCACGTGCCGGGCCGGATCCATGGTGATGACCAGCGGCTCGGCCTCCTCGCCCTCGCGGCGCAGGAACTGCGGCGGATTGGCCTCGTAGGGGTTGGGCAGCAGCTTCTCGATGACGTCGAGCAGTTCCGCCACGCCGGCGCCCGTGCGGGCGGAGACGAAGCACACGGGGATCAGGTGGCCCTCGCGGAAGGCCTGCTCCAGCGGCGCGTGGAGCTCGGTCGCCGGCACGTCGCCGTCATTGAGGTAGCGGTCGACGAAGTCCGGATCGACCTCCACCACCTGCTCCACCAGCGCCCGGTGGGCGGCCTCGACGGAGCCGAAGTCGCTGTCGCCGCTGCAGCCGAAGAAGCAGTCCTGGACGCGCGTGCCGCCCGCGGCCGGCAGGTTCAGCGGCAGGCACTCGCGCCCGAAGGCCTCCTGCAACTGGCCCAGCAGCGCCTGCGCATCGACGCCGGGCGCGTCGATCCTGTTGACGACGATGAGCCGCGTGAGCCCGCGGCCGGCGGCGGCCTCCATCATCCGCTTGACCATCAGCTCCAGGCCGTTCTGCGCGTTGACGACGATCGCCACCGACTCGACGGCCTCCAGCGCGGGCAGCGCCTGGCCGATGAAGTCGGGCGCGCCCGGGGTGTCGAGCAGGTGGACGCGCAGGCCGTTGTGCAGCAGGTGCATCTGGGCCGCCTGCAGCGAGTGCTGCATCCGTTTCTCCAGCGGGTCGTGGTCGCTGACGGTGCTGCCTTTCTCGATGCTGCCGGCGCTCTTGATTGCGCCGGCCTTCAGCAGCAGGGCCTCGGCCAGCGAGGTCTTGCCGGCG
>NZ_VOSR01000295.1:0-4206 GCF_007997345.1 Mitsuaria sp. TWR114 | reverse complement strand
CATCACCGACAGCAGCGCGATCGAGACGAAGGTCTTGAGCGTGAACTCGCGGCCCATGCGGGTCCAGGCGAACCAGTAGAACGGCAGGTTGATCAGGAAGAACAGCTTGCCCAGGCTGACGCCGGTCGCGTAGTGCAGCACGAAGGCCGCGCCCGCGGTGCCGCCGGTCAGCAGCCCGACCTGCGCGAACAGGATCAGCGCCAGCGACACGAACAGCGTCCCGGTGAAGATCGCCTGCGCATCCTCGAAGGGCGTGTGCGAGCGGATCGCCAGGTCGGCGAGCGGCTCGACGGCGGCGGGTGCGGCGGCGGATGCGGCGGCGGACGGCGGGGTGGGGTCGTTGGGCGTGGCGCTCATCCCAGGCACGAAGCAGAAAGCATGCCCGGGAGTGTCGCAGCAGGCGGGGCGGCTGGCGCTTGTCCCTGGGCGCGTCTCAGCGCCCCTGCGCCTTCAGCCGCGCGTCCAGCCGCGGGAACACGCGGCGCGCATTGCCCTCGTAGACCAAGTGCCGCTCGGCGTCGCTCAGGTGCGGCGTGGCCTCGATGTAGCGCTTGGTGTCGTCGTAGGAGTGCCCGGTCTCGGGATCGATGCCGCGCACCGCGCCAATCATCTCGGACGCAAAGAGCACGTTCTTCACCGGGATCACTTTCGTCAGCAGGTCGATGCCGGGCTGGTGATAGACGCAGGTGTCGAAAAAGATGTTGTCCAGGAGGTGCTCGTCGAGCAGCGGCTTCTTGAGCTCCTGCGCCAGCCCGCGGAAGCGCCCCCAGTGGTAGGGCACCGCGCCGCCGCCGTGGGGGATCAGGAACTTCAGCGTCGGGAAGTCCTTGAACAGGTCGCCGGTCAGGCACTGCATGAAGGCGGTCGTGTCGGCGTTCAGGTAGTGGGCACCGGTCGTGTGGAAGCAGGCGTTGCAGCTGGTGCTGACGTGGATCATCGCGGGGACGTCCAGCTCGACCATCTTCTCGTAGAGCGGATACCAATGGCGATCGGTGAGCGGCGGGCTGGTCCAGTGGCCGCCGGAGGGATCGGGATTCAGGTTGAGGCCGACGAAGCCGTAGTCGCGGACGCATTTCTCCAGCTCCGGCAGGCAGCTCGCGGGATCGACGCCGGGACTCTGCGGCAGCATCGCGGCGCCGACGAAGTGATCCGGGAACATCGCCGCCACCCGCGCGCAGAGCTCGTTGCAGATCGCCGCCCAGGTGGACGAAGTCTGAAAGTCGCCGATGTGATGCGCCATGAAGCTGGCGCGCGGGCTGAAGATGGTCAGGTCCGAGCCGCGCTCCTTCATCTTCTTGAGCTGGTTGGTCTCGATGGACTCGCGCAGCTCATCGTCGGAGATCTTCAGCGCGCTCGCGCTCGGCGCCTTCGCCGGGTCCTTGAGCGCGGCGACCTGCAGGTCGCGCCAGGCGCCCAGCGCCGCCGGGGCCGTCGTGTAGTGTCCGTGGACGTCGATGATCATGGGGGTCTTTCTATCGGCTGCGGCGGATTGTGGACAGCCCGGCCCCATCGTCCTAGGTATGGCCAGGACTAGCTGCTATTCAGATCCGGCATGGCGGCGCGAGGGCGGGGAGCCGGATGCGTTAAGCTCCCGCGCCCGCCGCGATGCGCCCTCCGCGCGCCGCCGGGCAAGGATTCACAGGTCGAAGGGAAGTGTGTGCAGGACGTGCGGGACACCGATGTCGTGATCATTGGCGCGGGTGCCGCGGGGCTGATGTGCGCCGCGCTGGCCGGGCAGCGCGGCCGCCGCGTGCTGCTGGTGGATCACGCCAACAAGGCCGGCAAGAAGATCTTGATGTCCGGCGGCGGCAACTGCAACTTCACCAACCTCTATACCGAGCCGGCCAATTTCCTCTCGCAGAACCCCCACTTCTGCAAGTCGGCGCTGGCGCGCTACACCCAGTGGGATTTCATCGCGCTGGTCAACAAGCATCAGATCCCGCACCACGAGAAGAAGCTGGGCCAGCTGTTCTGCGACAACAAGTCGATCGACATCCTGCGCATGCTGCTGGCCGAGTGCGAGGCCGTCGGCATCACGCCGATGCTGGAGACCTCGGTCGACCGGATCGAGAAGACGGAAGGCGGCTACCGGCTAGAGACCTCGGCGGGGCCGACGCAGTGCCAGTCGCTGGTGATCGCCACTGGCGGCCTGTCGATCCCGACCATGGGCGCCACCGGCTTCGGCTATCAGGTGGCCCGCCAGTTCGGTCACCAGCTGCTGCCGACGCGGGCCGGGCTGGTGCCGTTCACCATCACCGACCAGCTCAAGGACCTGTGCAACGAGCTCAGCGGCACCTCGGTCGACTGCCTGGTGAGCTGCAACGGCAAGAGCTTCCGCGAGAACATCCTCTTCACGCACCGCGGCCTGAGCGGCCCGGCGATCCTGCAGATCTCGTCCTACTGGCTGCCGGGCCAGGCGGTGGAGATCAACCTGCTGCCCGACCTGGACGTTCCTGCCTGGCTGGCGCAGCAGCGCAACGACCGGCCCAATGCCGAGCTCAGGACGCTGCTGGCCGAGCTGTTCACCAAGAAGATGGCGACGTTGATCGCGGAGCAGTGGTTCGTCTCCAAGCCGATCAAGCAGTACGCCCACGCGGAGCTGGAGCAGATCGCGCAGCGCCTGTCGGCCTGGCAGGTGGTGCCGGCGGGCACCGAGGGCTACCGCACCGCGGAGGTGACGCTGGGCGGCGTCGACACCAAGGAGGTGTCGTCCAAGACCATGGAATCGCTCAAGTCGCCGGGGCTGTACTTCATCGGCGAGGTCCTGGACGTCACCGGCCACCTGGGCGGCTTCAACTTCCAGTGGGCTTGGGCCTCGGCGCATGCGGCGGCGCAGTACGTTTAGAGACACGCCCTGACACCCGGGAGTGACGAATAGCCGGTTACCCTGCCGGCCGTTCCAATCGACGCTTCGTCGACCAGGGAGATCACATGACCAAGACGATCCGATCCGGCGCCGCGCCCGCCGTGCGCCGCCGCCCCTTGCTGGCGGCCGGACTGGGCGGCGTGCTGGCCGCGCCGGCCGCGGCCGGGAAGGCCGCGCGAGGCCCGGCCGCCCCGGCCGCCGTCACGCGCCAGATCGCGTTGCCGACGTCGTCCGCCACCAGCAGCGCGCCCTGGCGATCGATCGCCACGCCCACCGGCCGGCCCATCGCCTGGCCCTTGGCGTCGAGGAAGCCGGTCAGCACGTCGATCGGCATGCCGCTGGGCTTGGCGCCGACGAAGGGCACGAAGACGACCTTGTAGCCCGCGGGCACCTTGCGATTCCAGGAGCCGTGCTGGCCGATGAACATGCCGTGCGCATAGTCCTGCGTCAGCTTGTTGCCGTCCGCCGAGGCCAGCCCCAGCGAGGCCGTGTGCGCGCCGACCGCGTAGTCCGGCACCAGCGCCTGCTCGACCAGCTCCGGCCGCTGCGGCTTGACCCGCTCGTCGACGTGCCGGCCGTACCAGCTGTAGGGCCAGCCGTAGAAGCCGCCGTCGCGCACCGAGGTGATGTAGTCGGGCACGAGGTCGTCGCCGAGCTCGTCGCGCTCGTTCACCGCCACCCACAGCGCCTTGCTGGTGGGCTCCCAGGCCAGGCCCACCGGGTTGCGCAGCCCCGAGGCGAAGACGCGCGAGGCGCCGCTCTGCAGGTCGATCTCCAGGATCGCAGCGCGACGCTGCTCGTTCTCCAGGCCGTTCTCCGCGATGTTGCTGTTGGAACCGATGCCCGCGTAGAGCTTGGTGCCCTCGGCATTGGCGATCAGGCTCTTGGTCCAGTGGTGGTTGATCGTGCCGCCCGGCAGGTCCGCCACCTTGACCGGCGCGCCGGCCAACCGGGTCTGCCCGCTCGCGTAGGGGAAACGGACCACCGCGTCGGTGTTGGCGACGTAGAAGTTGTTGCCGATCAGCGCCATGCCGAAGGGCGAGTTCAGGCCCTCGGCGAAAGCGAAGCGCTGGTCGCGACGCCGTCGCGTCGGTGTCGCGCAGCAGCGTGATGCGGTTGGCGCTCTTGGGCGTGGCGCCGGCCTTCTTCTGGAACTGCTTGGTGATCCAGGCCTTGGGACCCTTGCCGTCGTCGGGGCGCTCCGGCGCGTTGGTCTCGGCGATGAGCACGTCGCCGTTGGGCAGCACGTGCAGCCAGCGCGGGTGGTCCAGCTTGTCGGCGAAGCGCGTGACCGCCAGCCCGGGCGCCGCCTGCGGCTTGCCGCCCGCGGGCCAGCCGAC
>NZ_VOSR01000294.1:0-1008 GCF_007997345.1 Mitsuaria sp. TWR114 | reverse complement strand
GCTGCTGGCGCCGGTGGGCGTGGCGCTGATCTGGGCCGCGCTGTGGGCGCTGGTGACGCAGCTCTTCCGGCACTGGTTCGCGTTTGGCGCCCACCTGTGGCGGGCGCTGGTGGCGACGGTGGCGATGCAGCTCTTCGACCTGCTGCTGCCGCTGCTGGCCTACATGTTCAACCTGCCGCGCCTGCTGGCGCTGGAGACGCTGGTGATGTCGGTGGGCGCCGCGCTGCTGCTGTGGTGGCATGCGACGGTGGTGTGGCCGCGGGCGTCGCGGCGGCTGGCGGTGGGCATCGGCGCGATGTGCGTCGTCGGCCTGGTGCTGACCGTCGGCCGGCGTACCGAGCAGCAGTACTGGCTCGGTCCCAACTACATGGCCACCTTGCCGCCGCCGGCCTTGCGCGTCGCCACGCCGCAGCCGGTGGACAGCTTCATCGACGGCATGGCGCGCCTCGAGGCACCGCTGCTGAAACAGGCGGAGAAGCGCAACGACCAGACGGGCGGCAGCGGCGACAACGAGGAGTGACGAGCGGCGTCGCTCAGGCCGCGATCGCGGGCGCGGGCACGGCCGGTGGCGAGCGCCGCCGCCGCAGCCACGCGACCACCGGCAGTTCGAGGCAGCGCCCGATCAGCCAGCCGCCGGTGACGGCCGCCAGGACCGCGATCGAGAAGACGAGCGCCTCGGGCAGCGCGTGATAGACGCCGACCTTGGCCATCGACGCGAGCACGATGTTGATCAGCAGGCAGTGCGCGAGGTACAGCGAGTACGAGGCCGCGCCGAGCTGGACGAGCAGCGCCGGCACGCGCACCGGCCGGCGGCGCTCCATCGCCACGAGCGTCGCGAGCACCAGCGCCGAGGCCAGCCCCAGCGCCACGCGGCCGCCGAAGGCATGCGGCCCCTGCGGCCCGAGCGGTTCATAGAGCACCGCGGCGACGAAGGCCGCGGCCGCCAGCAGCCATTGCCCCCGCACCAGCGGCAGCGTCGCGCGGCGCGCCATCAGCCCGGTGGCGACG
>NZ_VOSR01000293.1:0-8743 GCF_007997345.1 Mitsuaria sp. TWR114 | reverse complement strand
GATCCGCGAGGAGATCGCGTCCGGCCGCTTCGAATGGAAGCTGGACCTCGAGGACGTGCACCTGAACATCGAGGCCCGCCTGACCGAGCTGGTCGGGCTGGCCGGCAAGCGGCTGCACACCGGCCGCAGCCGCAACGACCAGGTCGCCACCGACGTGCGGCTGTGGCTGCGCGGCGAGATCGACACGCTGGTGGGCCTGCTGGGCGAGCTGCAGCGGGTGCTGGTCGAGCAGGCCGAGCGCCATGCCGACGTGATCCTGCCCGGCTTCACCCACCTGCAGGTGGCGCAGCCGGTGGCCTTCGGGCATCACCTGCTGGCCTACGTCGAGATGTTCGCGCGCGACGCGGAGCGTCTCATCGACGCGCGCAAGCGCGTGAACCGCCTGCCGCTGGGCGCCGCCGCGCTGGCCGGCACCAGCTACCCGCTGGACCGCGAGCGCGTCGCGCGCACGCTGGGCATGGAGGGCGTCGCGCAGAACAGCCTGGACGCCGTCAGCGACCGCGACTTCGCGATCGAATTCAGCGCCGCCGCCGCGCTGATCATGGTGCACATCTCGCGCCTGTCGGAGGAGCTGATCCTGTGGATGAGCCAGGCCTTCGGCTTCATCGCGCTGCCGGACCGCTTCTGCACCGGGTCGAGCATCATGCCGCAGAAGAAGAACCCCGACGTGCCCGAGCTGGCGCGCGGCAAGAGCGGCCGCGTGGTGGGCCACCTGATGGGCCTGATCACGCTGATGAAGGGCCAGCCGCTGGCCTACAACAAGGACAACCAGGAAGACAAGGAGCCGCTGTTCGACACCGTCGACACGCTCAGCGACACGCTGCGGATCTTCGCGGAGATGATGGCCGGCCTGACGGTCAAGCCCGAGGCGATGGAACGCGCGGCCCTCAAGGGCTACGCGACGGCGACCGACCTGGCGGACTACCTGGTCAAGAAAGGCCTGGCCTTCCGCGACGCCCACGAGATCGTGGCGCACGCGGTCAAGACGGCGCAGGCGCAGGGCATCGACCTGTCGGCGCTGCCGCTGGACGCGCTGCGGCAGTTCGACGCCCGCATCGGCCAGGACGTCTACGAGGTGCTGTCGCTGCAGGGCTCCCTGAACGCGCGCAACATCCTCGGCGGCACCGCGCCGGCGCAGGTCCGCGCACAGGTGGCGCGTCATCGCGAGCGCCTGGGCGCGGCCGTCGCCGCGAAGGGCTGAGCGATGAGCACGCTGGCCTGGACCGACGAGCTGGTGCTCAACCAGCCGGAGCTCGACCACACGCACGAGGAATTCGTCGAGCTGCTGAATCGCTATGGCGAAGCGCTCGATGGCGGCGAAGACGCGCTGCCCGCGTTCAAGGCGCTGCTGGCGCACACCGAGGAGCACTTCGCGATGGAGGAGCGCTGGATGGCGGCCACCGGCTTCGAGCCGGAGAACTGCCACAGCAGCCAGCACGCGATGGTGCTGAACGTGATGCGCGAGGTGGTGCGTTATGCCGAGGACCTCGGCGATCGCGAGCCGCTGGGCATCGTGCGCACCGAGCTCTCGCAGTGGTTCCCCGGTCATGCGGAGATGATGGACGCGGCGCTGGTCTACACGATGCAGCAGCGCGGCTTCGACCCGAAGACCGGCGAATGCCGCGATCCGATCCGCCCCGCGGCCGAAGCGACGGACGCGGTCTCGGCTTGCGGCTCGACGTCCTGCGGCCACTGAACCGCCCTGGCTGAAGGGCGGCTCCGGCCCTGCTGACAGCGCCTGTCAGCCGGCGCCGCCACAATCCGCCGCATGGCCGAGCCGACGCCCGCCCTGCCCGATCGCCTGATCGCCCACCTGGACATGGACGCGTTCTACGCGTCCGTGGAGCTGCTGCGTTATCCGGAGCTCAAGGGGCTGCCGGTGGTGGTCGGCGGACGGCGCGCCCACACGCCGCAGGAACGCCCCGACGGCACGCGCGAGTTCTTCAAGCTGGCCGACTACACCGGCCGCGGCGTCGTGACGACCTCGACCTACGCGGCGCGCGCGCTGGGCGTGTTCTCGGCGATGGGACTGATGAAGGCGGCGCTGCGCGCCCCGCAGGCGATCCTGCTGCCGGCCGACTTCGATTCGTATCGCCATTACTCGCGGCTGTTCAAGGCGGCGGTGCGCGAGATCGCGCCGGTCATCGAGGACCGCGGCATCGACGAGATCTACATCGACCTGACCGACGTGCCAGGCGCGCGCGAGCCGGTCGGCCACGATCCGCTGGGCGGCGTGCGGGCGGTGGCGCGGGAGATCAAGAACTCGGTGCAGAGCGCCACCGGGTTGACCTGCTCGATTGGCGTGACGCCCAACAAGCTGCTGTCCAAGATCGCGTCGGAGCTGGACAAGCCCGACGGGCTGACGCTGGTGACGATGGCCGATCTGCCGACGCGGATCTGGCCGCTGCCGGCGCGACGGATCAACGGCATCGGCCCCAAGGCCGGCGAGAAGCTCGAGGCGCTGGGCCTGCACACGATCGGGGAACTCGCGGCCGCGCCGCTGGAGCTGCTGCAACAGCATTTCGGCCCCGGCTACAGCGCCTGGCTGCACCAGGCGGCCTGGGGCCTGGACGACCGGCCGGTGGTCACGCACAGCGAGCCGGTCTCCATCAGCCGCGAGACCACCTTCGAGCGCGACCTGCACGCGCGTCGCGACCGGCCCGAGCTGTCGCGCATCTTCACGGCGCTGTGCGAGCAACTGGCCTCGGACCTGCAGCGCAAGGGCTACCTGGGCCGCACCATCGGCATCAAGCTGCGCTTCGAGGGCTTCCGCACGGTGACGCGCGACCTGACGCTGGACCAGCCGGTGCAGGACGCCGCGGCCATCCGGCATGCGGCGGGGCTGTGCCTCAAGCGGGTGGACCTGAGCCAGCGGCTGCGCCTGCTGGGCGTGCGCGTGGGCAAGCTGAGCCGCCCCGGGGAGATCGAGCCGGCCCGGCGCGGTCGCGCCGGCGCCGCCAGCAAGCCGGAGGATCCGCGACCGCGGCCGGAGAACCTCAACCTGTTCGGCTGATCAGGCGGTGGGCAGGCGCCAGAGCCAGATCCCGACCGCGAGGCAGCACACCGCCGGCAGCCAGGGCAGCACCGGCATGACTGCCCAGGAGATCGCCGAGCTCAGGGCCATCATTCCCCAGGCCAACTGCTTGGCCCGCAGCGGCACGGCGCGACGCGCGCGCCACTGGACGACCATCGGCCCGAAGCGTGGATGAGCGAGCAGCCAGGCCTCGCAGCGCGCCGAGCCCCGCGCGAAGCAGAACGCGGCCAGCAGCACGAACGGCGTGGTGGGCAGCAGCGGCAGGAAGATGCCGATCACGCCGAGCAGCAGGCTCAGCGCGCCGCCGACCAGCCAGGGCAGGCGCCGCCACAACGCGGCCTCCTTGAGCGCGCTGCTCGTCGCGTCATCGGCGACGACAGCATCCACGGCTGCAGGAACCTCGGTCGGGCGCTCGGGATCGACGGCTTGGGACATCGCGCGACTGTAGCGGCGACGCGTGGCGGCCGGTGCGGCGGCCGCTCAAGTCCGCTGGCGAGGCGGGACCTCCGGCGGCTACAGTCGCCGCCATGAGCGATGCCCCCAGCGACTCCCCGCGCCTGCCCTCCCTCGACGGCCTGTTGGCCTTCGAGGCCGCCGCGCGCCTGGGCAGCCTGGAGCGCGCCGCCGAGACCCTGCACGTCAGCGCCAGCGCCGTCGGCAAGCGCATCGCGACGCTGGAGGAGCGCCTGGGCCTGCCCTTGATGACGCGCCAGCCCTTGCGCCTGACGGCGGCGGGCAAGGAATACCTGGCGCAGGTGCGCACCGCGCTCGCGCTGCTGGCGGCCGTGCCGCTGCACCAGCGCGAGCGGCCACGCGTCACGCGCCTGAGCGTCAGCAGCCCGCCGACCTTCGCGCGGCAGGTGCTGGTGCCGGCGCTGCCCGGCTTCGCGGCCGCGCATCCCGATGTCGAGCTCGAGCTGCTGCTGTCGACGCCCTTCCTGGATCAACCCGCGCCGCCCGCGGAGGTCGAGATCTTCGCCGGCACCGTGCCCGCGGGCGGCGAGGTCGTGCTGGACGACATCGTCACGCCGATGGCGGCGCCGGCGCTGCTCGCGCGGCTCGGCGCGATCGAGACGCCGGCGGACCTGGCCTCCGCCCCACTGCTGCGCACGCCGCTGCAGCCGTGGCAGCCCTGGCTGCGCGCCGCGGGGCTCGATTGGCCGGAGCCCGCGCAGGGCACGCGCTTCGTGGACCTGGGATTGACGCTGGAAGCGGCCGCCTGCGGCCAGGGCGTCGTGCTGGGCCGCCCCAGCCTGGCCGCCACCGCGCTGCGCAGCGGCGCGCTCAAGCGGCTGTTCGACCTGGCCGTGCCGGCCGCCATGCCCTATGGCCTGGTGCGCCATGGCGACGGCGAGGCGGCCCGTGTGTTCTCGCGCTGGCTGGTCCGGCATTGCGAGGCGCTGAGCGCCGAGGCCAATCACGCCTGAGGGTGACGCCTAAGGGTGAGGGAAGTCCCTGACCGATCCGGAACGATCTTCCGGCGTGCGCGTCCAAACTTTCCGGCCGGGCCAGCGGTGGCTCGCCTAGCATCCAGCGCATGAGCGTCATCACCTGCATCGAAGACCTGCGCGTGCTCGCGCAGCAGCGCGTCCCGCGGATGTTCTACGACTACGCGGACTCCGGCTCCTGGACCGAGAGCACCTATCGCGCCAATGAATCGGACTTCCAGTCGATCAAGCTGCGCCAGCGTGTCGCGGTCAACATGGAAGGCCGCAGCACCGCCGCGACGATGATCGGCCGCCCGGTCGCGATGCCGGTGGCGATCGCGCCGACCGGGCTGACCGGCATGCAGCATGCGGATGGCGAGATCCTCGCCGCCCAGGCGGCCGAGGCTTTCGGCGTGCCGTTCACGCTGTCGACGATGAGCATCTGCTCGATCGAGGACGTGGCGGCGAACACGACGGCGCCGTTCTGGTTCCAGCTCTACGTGATGCGCGATCGTGGCTTCATCAACAGCCTCATCGACCGCGCCAAGGCCGCGAAGTGCGAGGCGCTGGTGCTGACGCTGGACCTGCAGATCCTGGGCCAGCGGCACAAGGACCTGAAGAACGGCCTGTCCGCCCCGCCCAAGCTGACGCTGCCCAACCTGATCAACATGGCGACCAAGCCGCGCTGGTGCCTGGGCATGCTGGGCACGCCGCGGCGCCAGTTCGGCAACATCGTGGGGCATGTGAAGGGCGTGGGGGACATGGGCTCGCTGTCCGAGTGGACGGCCAAGCAATTCGATCCGCAGCTGAGCTGGGACGACGTGCAGTGGATCCGCGAGCGCTGGGGCGGCAAGCTGATCCTCAAGGGCATCATCGACGAGGAGGACGCGAAGCTCGCCGCCGCCACCGGCGCCGATGCGCTGATCGTCAGCAACCACGGCGGCCGGCAGCTCGATGGCGCGGAGTCCAGCATCCGCGCCCTGCCCCGCATCGTGGACGCCGTCGGCGACCGCATCGAGGTCCACATGGACGGTGGCATCCGCTCGGGGCAGGACGTGCTCAAGGCCTGGGCGCTGGGGGCGCGCGGCACCTACATCGGCCGCGCGTTCCTGTTTGGCCTGGGCGCGATGGGCCGTTCCGGCGTGACGAAGGCGCTGGAGATCATCCACCGCGAGCTGGACCTGACGATGGCCTTCTGCGGCCACCGCGAGCTGCGCGGCGTGGATCGGAGCATCCTGCGTTAGAACGGGAACATGCGCCCGGTGCCGTTGTCGTCGTACAGGACGGACGGGTTGGAAGCCGTCGCACTGACCAGCACGACGTCGGGGTTCGTGAAGTCCCCGGTCGCTTCCCAATCGATCAGGATGGCCGCCTTCCCCTGATGGGTGCCGCGCTGGAAACGTTGCTCGCGCTCAAGGAAGAATCGATCCTTGTCCAATCCCAGGGACCTCAGATCGAGGGTGTCTATGGCGTGGAGATCCACGTCGAACACGCCCTTGATGCCCGAGGAAAAGACAAAGGTGTCGAACCCATCGCCGGAGATCATGGCTCCGCCCCCGTTCGGCGCGGTCAACACGTCATTCCCGGACGTTCCCATGACCACCTGCGTGGACAGGATCTCCCCGCCTTGCACCTGCACGTGCTTCATGCCGCCTGCCGTCGTCGCCGCGGCCAGGTTGCCGGCCTTGTCGCTGAAGACCACGCGGTAGTAGCCATCGGGAAGACCTGACAGGGCCGACAGCTCGACGCGGCCACCGGCGGCGACATCAACGCGATGGCACTGGTCGGGCGGAAGCGCATCCAGCGCGGCCATGGACGAAGTGTCGGCCGCAGAGGCAGACACGACATAAGCGAAGCCCTCTTCCGAGGCATCGAACTCGGCCCTCGACCCCGCCGCGGGCATCTTGATCGCCGGGGCCACGACGAGCGTGTCCTTGTGGACCGTGATCGAGCTGGAGGCGCCCTGGTTGCCAGCGCGATCGATCTGCGCGACCGTCACCATGTTCGCGCCCTCGTTCAGCGCGCTGCCGGCGATGACCTGGCCCGCGCCCGTCGTCCAGGTGATGCCGCCGTCCAGGCTGTACTTCCAGGTGGCGTCGCTCTCCAGCCCCGAGAGCTTGATGGTGGCGTCGCTGGTCCGGCCGTCACCGGCCACGCCGGTGTCGTTCACCAGAGAGAGGTCGACCGCGTCCGGCGCCTTGGTGTCGAGCGTGAAGTCGAAGCTCGCCGTCGCCGATTCATTGCCGGCCGCGTCGACCTGCTTGACGAGGACGGTCTTGGGGCCGTCCGAAGCGAATCCCGGCAGGTGGAAGAAGCCGGTGTCGGCGTGGGCCTCAAAGACGTACCACTGTCCCTCCTTGAACACGTGGATCTTGCTGCCGACTTCCAGGCCGGACAGCTTCAGATCCGGACTGCTGGTGAGCGGGTTGCCCGCGCTGCCGCCGTCGTAGCGCAGCGAGACCTGAGGCGTGACCGGAGCGGCCTTGTCGATGGTGAAGGTGAAGGTGGATTCGGCGCTCTGGTTGCCCGCGATGTCGGTCTGACGCACGCGTACCGTGTGCGTGGCATTGGCGTAGCCGGGATCCGCGATGGTCCGTCCGGTGCCTTCCTGCCAATTGGCCCCGTCGATGCTGTATTCCCAGCGGGCACCCGCCTCGATGCCACTCACGTCGAGGACGCCGCTGTTGGTGAGCCTGTCGCCGACGGCGCCGGAATCGGTCGCGAGCGACAGCGCGACGGGATCGGGCGCCTTGGTGTCCAGTGTGAAGAAGAACGACCGCGTGGTGGATTGATTGCCTGCCTTATCCGCCTGTCTGATGAGCACCGACTTGGGACCATCCGAAGAGAACGCGGGCAGCCAATAGCTTATTGACGAGGACGCGAGGTCATGGCTCGACCACCGCTTCCCCTCCGTTTCGATGAAAACCGCCCCGCCGACCTCCAGGCCGGACAAGAGCAAGGTGCTCGCGCTGGTGTACAGGTCGCCAGGCTCCCCGCTGTCTAACTCCAGCGAAACGACCGGCACAGATGGCGCGAGCTTGTCGATGGTGAACGTGAGAGATGCCGTGGCGCTCGTGTTTCCGGCCAGGTCGGTCTGGCGCACGCGGACCGTGTGCGAGGCGTTGGCGTAGCCGGGATCCGCGATGCTCCGTCCGCTGCCTTCCTGCCAATCGGCACCGTCGATGCTGTATTCCCAGCGGGCACCCGACTCGATGCCGCTCACGGTGAGGACGCCACTGTTGGTGAGCCCGTCGCCGACGGCCCCGGAATCGGTCGCGAGCGACAGCGTGGGTGCGGCGGCGACAAGGTCCTTCACGACGAGCACCGTCGACGACGCGCTGTTGCCCGCCAGGTCCGTCTGCCGAATGATGAGGGTGTTGTCACCCTCGCTCAGCACGCTGCCCGGGATCTTCGGCTCCGTGCCTTCGGTCCAGGTCTTTCCGTTGTCCAGGCTGTAGGCCCAGGTCGCGCCGCTTTCGATCTGCCCCACGTTCACCCAGCCAGCGTCGTTGATCGCGCCGCCCGTGCTGGTGGTCACGGTGGGCTCATCGACCTTGAGGTCCTTGCTCACCGTGATCGCGTTGATGGCTTCGTTGCCCGCGGCATCGGTCTGCTTGACGATGACTGTGTTGTCGCCTTCGTTCAGTTCTGCGCCGTAGATCGCGTTGCCCGTGCCCGGCTTCCACGTCTGACCGCCATCGGTGGAGAACTCCCACTTGCCGTTGTTCTCGATGCCGGAGACCGTGACCGAGCCCGTGTTGTTGATCGAACCCGTGCCGGTGCTTGTCCCAACGATCGGCTTGTCGATCAGGGTGTCCTTCACCACCGTGATGGTGGCGGTGGCGACGTTTCCTGCGGCGTCCGTCTGCTTGACGGTGACCGTGTTGTCGCCTTCCTTCAGCTCCACGCCGGAGATCGCGTTGCCCGTGGCCGGCTTCCACGTCTGACCGCCATCGGTGGAGAACTCCCACTTGCCGTTGTTCTCGATGCCGGAGACCGTGACCGAGCCGGTGTTGTTGATCGAACCGGTGCCGGTGCTCGTCCCAACGATCGGCTTGTCGATCAGGGTGTCCTTCACCACCGTGATGGTGGCGGTGGCGACGTTTCCTGCGGCGTCCGTCTGCTTGACGGTGACCGTGTTGTCGCCTTCGTTCAGTTCAGCGCCGGAGATCGCGCCACCCGTGCCCGGCCGCCACGTCTGACCGCCATCGGTGGAGAACTCCCACTTGCCGTTGCTCTCGATGCCGGAGACCGTGACCGAGCCGGTGTTGTTGATCGAACC
>NZ_VOSR01000292.1:0-7245 GCF_007997345.1 Mitsuaria sp. TWR114 | reverse complement strand
AATCCTGCCCCCGCAACCAATCGAACAAGGGCCCTCATGTGAGGGCCCTTTGTTCTTTTCAGCGCCGCTCAGGCCACACGCAACTTCGGACCTTCTCCCGATGCCGTGACGCGGCCGATGACCGCCGCCGCGTCGAACCCGTGACGCGCGAAGACGGCGAGCACCGCGTCCACCGCAGCCGGCGCGCACGACACGAGCAGGCCACCGCTGGTCTGCGGATCGCTCAGGAGCGCTTGCGCCTGCGAGGGCAGCGAGCCGGCCAAGGCCACCTCCGCGCCGTAGGCGGCCCAATTGCGGCCCGATGCGCCGGTCACGAAGCCTTCGCTCGCCAGCGATGGCACGCCTTCGAGCAGCGGTACCGAATGCCAATCGATCTCCACCGCGCAGCCCGATCCACGCGCGATCTCCAAGGCGTGCCCTGCCAGACCAAAGCCGGTGACGTCGGTGAGCGCATGGACGCCGTCGAGTGCGGCCAGCTCCGGCCCGGGCGTGTTCAGCTTGGTCGTGGTCGCGAGCATCCGCTGATAGGCCGCGTCGTCGAGCTTCCCCTTCTTGAGCGCCGCCGACATCACACCAACGCCCAGTGCCTTGCCCAGTACCAGCACATCGCCGGCGCGGGCATCCGCGTTGCGCTTCACCCGGGAGGGATGCACCAGTCCCAAAGCCACCAAGCCATAGATCGGTTCGACCGAATCGATCGTGTGTCCGCCCGCGATCGGGATGCCCGCCTCGCGACAGACCGACGCGCCGCCTTCGAGGATCCTGCCGATGGTCGCCGTGCTCAGGACCGCCACCGGCATGCCGACCAGGGCCAGCGCCATGATGGGCTTGCCGCCCATGGCATAGACGTCGCTGATCGCGTTGGTCGCGGCGATGCGGCCGAAGTCATGCGGGTCGTCGACGATCGGCATGAAGAAGTCGGTCGTGGCGATCAGCGCCTGTTCGTCGTTGAGCCGATAGACGGCGGCGTCATCCGCCGTCTCTATCCCGACGAGCAGTTCGCGGGGGACGGGGAGGGCACTCGTCCCCTGGAGGATTTCCGAGAGCACACCGGGCGCGATCTTGCAGCCGCAGCCGCCGCCGTGCGACAGCGAGGTGAGTCGGGGCTCGGAAGGGGGATTGGCGGGGGAGGAAGGATTCATGGCCGGGCAGCTTACCGCGCGCCGGCTCCACCGACCGAGGGAGCGCGGTCAGCCAGACCCTGCTGAAGGGCGATGAACGCGTCCATGGCGGCCCAGAGGGGCGCGTAGCGCGACTCGTCGCCCTCGAGCTGTGCCAGCGCGAGGGCGCAGGCCTCGAGCGTGCTGCGTTGCGACTCCGCGTGCGCGCGCCGGATCGCGTAGCGG
This sequence comes from Mitsuaria sp. TWR114, assembly GCF_007997345.1. Taxonomy (NCBI): domain Bacteria; kingdom Pseudomonadati; phylum Pseudomonadota; class Betaproteobacteria; order Burkholderiales; family Sphaerotilaceae; genus Roseateles; species Mitsuaria sp. TWR114. The sequence goes on along the minus strand of NZ_VOSR01000292.1, from coordinate 5,899 downwards.
GAAGGCGGCGGCGCATCGAGCGCCATCCGCGGGAGCGCCTGCAGCCAGGGGTTCTCATGAAGCAACCGTCGACTGCGGCGCCAGGTCCCGTCCAGGACAACCAAGGTGGTGAGCGGCGGCGTACCAGCGAGCGGATTCCCATGGCGCGCCCCGCCGCGGGGCGCCGGCGCTGGTTCCGCGGTCGCGGCGTTGCCGGGCGTCGCCGGATAAAGCAACACGAGCCCGGCGGTCGAGGCTGGCGGATCGAATCGTTCGCCGATACGCAGTTCGACGCGAGACAGGCAGCGCGCCAGCAGGCCGGCCGTGCCCTTGGCCTGCCCGGCTTCGTCGCGGTCCTGAAGGATCAGCAGCGGGGTGAGGTTGTCGACCGGCCGCACGCAGGCGCACCAGCAGCCGACCGACGGTCGGCCGCAGCCATCGCAATGCGCGCGGCGCCCGGCGCGTTCACTGCGCGGCGGGCGCTCGTCGACAACCATGGTGGGGAGCGCGTCGGCGCGCGGTCAGCCGATCAGCGCGGTTGGCGCGGCGGCTTGCGGCCTTCGTTCGGACGGCCGTCACGGCGGGGTCCATCGCCGCGCGGTGCCTGGCCGGGGCCGCCAGGTCGTCCTTCGCCACGAGGGCCGCCACGACGATGCTCCTGGCCTCTGGGCGGTCGGTCATGGCGCTCCTGGCGCGGCGGCTGTTGCGCCTCCTCCTCGCGCGCCAGCTTCAGCTGGGCATCGAGCTGTTCCTGCGTCAGGCCCTTGAGCGCGCAGAAGTTGGCCGGCGTCAGCGTGGTGCGCGAGAAGTCGCGCAGCAATTGCGCGCGTTCCTGGCGTCCGCGGTCTTCCTCGGCGCGACGCGCCTCGGTGATGCCACGTCGGCGAGTCAGCTCTTCCTGGGCGGCGTTGCGGTGCTCGTCGCTCAGCTCGCCGGCGGGCTGGCCGTCCAGGTCGAAGCGGGTCTTGGCCCGCGTCAGCGCGATCAGATAGCCGGTGCCGCCGGTATAGCGGCGCAGGAAGGCCGAGAGCTGGGTCTTCGTGAACTGGCCCGGGGCGCGCTGCTGGATGTCGGACTGGACCCGCAGCTTCAGCGGCTTGGCGCCGCCGCCGAAGAGGGCCGGGAAGAGCTCCTTCAGCTTGGCGGCGACCGCCTGGACGTCGACGCGTCCGCCCTCGGCCGACTTGGCCGGACTCGGCGCGGTGCTCGCGTCGGGCGGGCTGACCTCGCCGGCGGCATCTCCCGCTTCCGGGGCGGGCGCGGCGTCGGCTTGCGGCGCCGTCAGCGCGGCGTCAGTCGTCTCGGCGACGGGGGCCTTCGGGTCCGGGACTTCGGGGGAGGTCACTTCGCCTTGCGGCGGGGTGCTGGAGGACATGCATCAAGCGGCGCGGAGCCGGCCTTCGGGAAAAAGGGGGATTGTGCCCATAGCCGCGCGGGCGTGGCAATTCGCGCCGATCGACGGCGGCCGTCCGTCCTGCCTGAAGACGGCCGCCGGGAGGGGGAATCAGGTCTTGGGTTCGCAGGCGGGCTTGCAGACCAGTTCGGTCCGGCCCAGGATGCGCTTGGACTGCAGGCTGCTCGGAGGACGGTGCCGACCGCACTTGAAGCAGGAACGGGTCTGGCCGCTGCCCTGGAACGGCGACCCTCCCAGCTTGGAGGCGTAGCGCAGGCCGTCTTCCCGAACGGCGGTGCTGGTGTCTTTGCTCATGGTCTCGCTTCGCTTGGCGCTCTTGTTCGCACCGGCGGGGTCGTGTCCCGGCAGTGCATCGATTCCCTCGCAATCCATATTAGGTGGGGCGTATGACGCCCCGCTACATCGCTTGCCCGGGGGTGAAAGCACCGGCCGACGAACGGTCGCAATTGCGCCGACAATCGCCCGCTGCCCGGCGGGACCGGGCGTGCAAGGACCATGGCCAAACTGTTTTTTCGCTACGCCGCGATGAATGCCGGCAAGTCCACCGCATTGCTGCAGGTGGCGCACAACTACGAGGAGCGCGGCCATGCGGTGCGCCTGTTCACCGCCGGGGTCGACGACCGCTACGGCAAGGGATTCATCACCTCGCGGCTGGGGCCGCAGCGCGTGGCGGAGGTGTTCACCGCCGAGACGGACTTCCGCGCGCTGATCACGCAGTCGCCGGGCATCGCCTGCATCCTGCTGGACGAGGCGCAGTTCCTCACGCAGGACCAGGTCTGGTCGCTCCACGAGATTGCGCACATGCGCCATGTGCCCGTGATCTGCTACGGGCTGCGGACCGACTTCCGCGGCGCCTTGTTCACCGGTTCGGCGGCGCTGCTGGCGCTGGCCGACGAGATGGACGAGATGAAGACCATCTGCGACTGCGGCCGCAAGGCGACGATGAACATGCGCGTCGACGCCGCCGGCCGAAAGCTGACCGAAGGCGCGCAGGTCGAGATCGGCGGCAACTCCCGTTACCGCGCGGTCTGTGGACGCTGCTTCAGGGCGTCGTGAGGACGCCCGGTAAGCCTGGGCTTACTTCTTGGTTGCCAGCTGCTCTTCCAGTTCCTTGCAGGACGGAGCGCAGACGGGTTGGGACTTGCCCAGCAGCTTGCGGGACTTCAGCAGCGCGCGGGGGCGATGCTTGCCGCAAAGGAAGCACGACATGGTTGCCGCGCCAAACGAAGAGGTCGCCGCGAAGGGCGAGCCGGGAGCTTTAGAGCGATAGCGCAGACCATCGGCTTCGATGGTCGTCTTGGTCGTATCCTTGGCCACGCTGATCCTGATCCTGATAAGAGTTTGAAATGCCGCGCCGACCACCCCAAGTTCCCCCCAGGGGCGGACGGCGAAACCCGTATTTTCCTATAAGCCGGACCCTCCCCGTACCGGGGCATCGCTAATGACCTCGCGCGAAGGTCGCCCGAATCGGTTGCAAGAGACATTCGTCGCACGGATGGGCCTGTAACACAGCCTCCCGGCGGCTTGGCAGCGTTTAGGGAAAACACCTAGAATGCCGCCCGCGCCGTTCACCGTGGCGTCAATGACAAGGACACATGAGGGAGCGAGCGCAACGATGGAAAGGATCGAGGGGCTGTTCGCCGCCATGCGGGCGGCCAGTCAGGAACTGGAATGGCCGGCGACCGAGGCCCGCGACAGCGGCCTGGACACCGCCGGCGAACTGGCCGAGCGCTACGCGCAGGCCATCAGCGAGGCCTTGTGCGGCCACTTCCGCAGTTCGCACGCCAGCCTCTGGCTGCTGGACGGTGAACCGGGCGCCTACCGCCTGCGCTGCCTCGGCGCCCATACGATCGACGGACCGAGCCGCCAACCGCCGGTTTGCGAGCAGCGCGCCTATCCCGGTTATTTCGACACCTTGCTGTCCGAAGGCGTCTTCAACTGCGCCGATGCGCGCACCGATCCCCGCCTGAGCACCCTGCAGCCGCCGCCCACCTGGCGCGCGATGCTGGACGTCAGCGGCCAGATCAACGGCAGGACCTTTGGCGTGATCGCGCTGGGAGAGCGCGACCAGGCCCGCGTGTGGACCAAACGCGAGGAACTCGACCTGCGCCGCGCCACCGCGAAGGCTTGTCTGCACCTGCATGCCTGGCGCCACGAGCTGGAAACCGTCTGACCACCGCCTGACCTCGCCGGCGGCGGCCGTCCCCCTCATTCCCCGTTATTTCCCCCGTCGTTCCCCCTTCAGGGTGCGGATCAGCGGCCGTTGAACCTGGGCGCGCGTTTTTCCTGCCAGGCGCGAACGCCCTCCGCCAGATCCTCCGACGCGTTCGACACCGCGATGTCCGCGCGCAGCGCCTCGATGTCGAGCCGGCCGTTGGCGATCGCGTTCAGATGGCGCTTCATGCCGGCGAGCGCCAGCGGCGCGAAACCGCAGAGCCGCTCGCACAGGGCCTGCGCCGCCGCCTGGAGCGCCTCGCTGTCGTCGAGCAGGTGATCCAGGAAGCCGCTGGCGTGCATCGCGTCGGCGTCCAGGGTCTCGCCGGCCAGCAGCACCCGCTTGGCCATCGACAGCCCCAGCCGGTTCACGTACCGCTCCATGCCGCCGCGATAGAAGTGCAGCCCCAATCGCGCGGCGGGCACGAACATCTCGCACTGCCGAACGCCGAGCCGGAAATCGCAGGCCAGCGCGAGGTCGGTGGCGCCGCCGTAGACGCCGCCCTGAAGGGCCGCGACCGTCACCGGCCGGGCCTGTTCCCAGGCGTCGGTGAGCGACTCGAACAAGGCGCCCGCGTCCACGCCGGGCACCGCGTCGATGTTGAAGCCGCTGCAGAAATGCCGGCCCTCGGCGCGGAGCAACAGCACGCGGACCGAGGGCGTGGCCTCGACCTCGCGCAGGTGGGCCTGCAGCGTCTGCAGGTCGATCAGCTCGAGGCGGTTGGCGACATGCGGCCGCCGCAGCGTCACGCGGGCGAGCGGTCCGTCGATCTCCAGCGCGGGGATGTGTTGAGGCATGGCGGCGCAGTCTAGCGAAGCGGCGCGTAGCACAAACCGTCCCACCGAGCCTCAACTTCGACCGACCGGTCGGATTAATCAATTGCGAAATGTCAATGCGGCATCCACTGACGGAGCGCCGTGGGCTTCCCGCTAGAGTCGGTCGCCACACGTCGCATGAACGACCAACCCCGGGCGATGGCCTTCGGAGCGTTCGCGACGCCGCCGGCACGCATCGGCGGCGCGCGATCAACGGCCCCGCCCGGCACCACGACAGGAGACAAGGTGGACGGGGCGATTGCAAGCATCCTGGTGCTGGACGGGGTGACCAACGGCGCGATCTACGCGCTGCTGGCACTGGCCCTGGTCCTCGTGTTCGCGGTCACGCGGGTGATCTTCATTCCTCAGGGGGAGTTCGTCGCTTTCGGCGCGCTGACGCTGGCGGGACTGCAACTCGGCCACACGCCGCTGACGATCCACTTCCTGATCGCGATGGCGCTGCTGGCCGCGGTGCTGGACCTGATCGCCGCCGCGCGCGCCGGACGCCTCGCGGCGGAACTCGCGCCGATCGCGCTGCGCGCCTTGCCCGGCGTCGCGATTGGGCTGTGCGCGCTCTGGCTGGCGCCGATGAAGCTGCCGCTGGTGGCGCAGGCGCTGCTGACGCTGGCGGTGGTCACGCCGATGGGCGGGCTGCTGTACCGCCTGGCCTACCAGTCGCTGGCCGACGCCTCGGTGCTGGTGCTGCTGATCGTCTCGGTCGGCGTGCACTTCGCGCTGACCGGACTGGGCCTGGTGTTCTTCGGCGCGGAGGGCTCGCGCAACCCCAGCTTCTGGGACGCGAGCTACGCGGCAGGGCCGCTGATGTTCTCGGGCCAGACGCTGATCATCGTGATGGCTTCGGCCGCGCTGATCGTGGTGCTGTGGCTGTTCTTCGAGAAAAGCCTCTACGGCAAGGCGCTGCGCGCGACGGCGGTGAACCGGCTCGGCGCGCGGCTGATGGGCATCTCCAGCACCTCGGCCGGGCGGCTCTCGTTCACGCTGGCCGCCTTCATCGGCGCGCTGTCCGGCATCCTGATCAGCCCGACCACGACGATCTTCTACGACAGCGGTTTCCTCATCGGCCTGAAGGGCTTCGTGGCCGCGGTCTTCGCCGGGCTCTCCAGCTACCCCGGCGCGGCGCTGGGCGCGCTGCTCGTCGGCCTGATCGAGTCCTTCAGCTCCTTCTGGGCCAGCGCCTTCAAGGAGGTCATCGTCTTCACCACCATCCTGCCGGTGCTGCTGTGGCGCAGCTGGCGCGACCCGCACCATGAAGAGCATTGACGTGAGCTCCGATCGAGCCGCCATGAAGGCCTCGCCCCCCGTGCCCCCCATGCCCGCCGCGGCGCGCCCATGGTCGCGCGCCTCGCGCCGGCGCTGCTGCTGGCGGTGCTTGCGGCACTGCCGCTGCTGCCGGTGCCAGAGTTCTGGATCACGCAGCTGAACTACATCGGCATGTTCGCGCTGGTCGCGCTCGGC
>NZ_VOSR01000291.1:0-4108 GCF_007997345.1 Mitsuaria sp. TWR114 | reverse complement strand
CGGCCCGGCGTGCGGACGCCCCGTGCGCATGCCGCTCGGAAGCCGCTGCCGGCGGCGGGGCAATGGGGCGGTGGAGGATAATCCGCCGCGTCCCTGGATCCCCGAGCCTCACCATGACCACCACGATCCGTTACGCCGACCTCGTCGAAAGCGTCGCCGCCGCGCTGCAGTACATCAGCTACTACCACCCGGCCGACTACATCCAGCACCTGGCCCGCGCCTATGAGCGCGAACAGAGCCCGGCCGCCAAGGACGCCATCGCGCAGATCCTGACCAACTCGAAGATGTGCGCCGAAGGCCGTCGTCCGATCTGCCAGGACACCGGCATCGTCAACGTCTTCCTCAAGATCGGCATGGACGTGCGCTGGGCCGACTTCCCCGGCTCCATCCAGGACGCCGTCAACGAGGGCGTGCGCCGCGCCTACAACCATCCCGACAACAAGCTGCGCGCCTCGGTGCTCAGCGATCCGATCTTCGAGCGCAAGAACACCAAGGACAACACGCCGGCGGTGATCTTCATGGAGGTCGTGCCCGGCAACACCGTCGACGTGATCGTCGCGGCCAAGGGCGGCGGCTCGGAGAACAAGAGCAAGGTCTACATGCTCAACCCGAGCGAGAACATCGTCGACTGGGTGCTCAAGACCGTGCCGACCATGGGCGCGGGCTGGTGTCCGCCGGGCATGCTGGGCATCGGCGTCGGCGGCACGGCCGAGAAGGCGGCGCTGCTGGCCAAGGAAGCGTTGATGGACGACATCGACATGTATGAGCTGCTCGAGCGCGGCCCCCAGAACAAGCTGGAGGAACTGCGCATCGAGCTGTACGAGAAGGTCAACGCGCTAGGCATCGGCGCGCAGGGCCTGGGCGGCCTGACCACGGTGCTGGACGTCAAGATCAAGACCTATCCGACGCACGCGGCCTCCAAGCCGATCGCGATGATCCCGAACTGCGCCGCCACGCGCCACGCGCACTTCGTGCTCGACGGTTCGGGCCCGAGCTATCTGGAGCCGCCCAGCCTGGACCTGTGGCCCGACGTGAAGTGGGCGCCGGACTACAACAAGAGCAAGCGCGTCGACCTGAACACGCTGACCAAGGACGAAGTCGCGAGCTGGAAGCCGGGCGACACGCTGCTGCTCAACGGCAAGATGCTGACCGGCCGCGACGCCGCGCACAAGCGCATCCAGGACATGCTGGCCAAGGGCGAATCGCTGCCGGTGGACTTCACCAACCGCGTGATCTATTACGTCGGCCCGGTGGACCCGGTGCGTGACGAGGTGGTCGGCCCGGCGGGCCCCACCACCGCGACGCGGATGGACAAGTTCACCGACATGATGCTGGAGAAGACCGGCCTGATCGCGATGATCGGCAAGGCCGAGCGCGGCCCGGTCGCGATCGAGTCGATCAAGAACCACAAGTCCGCCTATCTGATGGCGGTGGGCGGGTCCGCCTACCTGGTGTCCAAGGCGATCAAGCACGCCAAGGTCGTCGGCTTCGAGGATCTGGGCATGGAAGCGATCTACGAGTTCGACGTGGTCGACATGCCGGTGACGGTGGCGGTGGACGCCGGCGGCACCAGCGCGCACATCACCGGCCCGGCCGAGTGGCAGCAGCGCATCGCCTCCGGCAAGGCGATCAAGATCCCGGTCGCCGCCGGCTGAGCAGGCCCCTCGCGCCAATGACAAGACCACCCTCGGGTGGTCTTTTTCATTTCTGGCGGTGCCTTCCAGCACTTCACGTCGCGCCGGCATCCCGCGTAGCACCGCGGCATGAACGATCCCCTCCCCCGGTGGGCCCGACACCCGACCCACCTCCCCCGCCGATCCTTCACCGGTGCCGCCCTGGCGCTGGCGATGGCTCCGTTTCGACGCACCGGGCAACCACGTCGTGCTGACGCTGGCCGACCGTCGGCATGTCCGCTACGAGCGTCCTAGGCCGCCAGCGGCCGACGGTCAGGCAGCGGCCCGCCCAAACGCGGGCCGCCGAGCCGGTTCACTTCTCTGCGGGCGCGACCGGCGCAGCCGCGAGCGGCGCTTCCACGACCGGGCCTTCCGCCACAGGCGTTTCGGCCACCGTCCGCACCACCCGCTGCGGGAACGGGATGTCGATGCCCAGCCGGTTGAGCAGGCGCAGTACCGCCAGGTTCACGTCGGAGCGCACGCCGCCCTGCCCGTTGTGCGGATCCGAGATCCAGAAGCCGATCGTCAGCTCCAGCCCATCGGCGGCGAAGTTGCTCAGCGACACCGATGGCGACGGCTCGGACAGCACCCGCGGCACGCGCCGGATCTCCTCGATCAGCTGCGGGAACAAGGCGTCGACATCGGTGCCATAGGCCACCTGGACGACGGTCGTCACATTGACCTGCGGATCGGCGAGCGAGAGGTTCTCGACCCGCGTCGTGATCAGCGATTCGTTCGGCACGATCGCCTCGCGCCCGTTGAGCGCGCGGATCACCGTGTAGCGGGTCTTGATGTCGCTGATGCGGCCCTCGAAGTTGTCGACCTTGACCATGTCGCCGATGCGCAGCGAGCGCTCGGCCAGGATCATGAACCCCGACACATAGTTCGCCGCGATCTTCTGCAGGCCGAAGCCCAGGCCCACGCCGACCGCGCCCCCCAGCCAGGACAGGGCGCTCAGGTTCAGGCCCACCATGTTCAGCGCCACCATCGCGCCGACCACCAGCAGCGCCGTGCGCGTCAGGTTGACCGCGATCTTGCGCATCGACAGGTCCATCACCGACTTGCCGCGCAGCAGTCGCGACTCGATCGCCGAGGACAGCCACAGCACCACCAGCATGATGGCGCCGACCTGCAGCACCCCGACCAGGAGGTCGTACACCGTCGTCGACTCGCCTCTCGCGTTCTTCGGCAGGAAACCCAGCTTGTACTCGTCGAGCTCGTCGATGAGGATGGGCAGCAGGCCCACGATCCACAGGATCGATCCCAGCCAGGCGACCCAGGAGACGCTGCGCTCCAGCAGCTTGATGCCGATCGAATCGGGCATCGTCGCCCGCAGCACGCGCGCCACCAGCCGGATCACCACCAGCGACAGCAGCACCGGGATGACGACGCGGAACAGCGCGACCGGCTCGCCCAGCAGCGGCATCAGCCGCCGCGCGCCCAGCGCCAGCAGCAGCGCGATGACCGGGAACAGCACGCCGTCGTACACGCGGTGGCCCAGCAGCACCGACTGGTGACCCGGCGCCGCCGTCACATGCTTGCTGATGCGGTAGACGATCAGCCAGGACATCGCCAGGCAGGCCAGCACCAGGCCGACCTCGATCAGCGCGCGCGGTCGCGACAGCATGGTGAGCAGTGATTCCAGCTCACGCAGGCTCAGGGTGTGGTTCAGGGGTGCGGTCGTACCCAGGGTGGAGCTCAAGGAGGAGATCAATTCGGCAACCGGCCGGGGCCGGGTCTATCGGTCAATGGGAAATGGAAATCGGGACAGCGGGCGCGCGGGATCCCGCTCAGATCCCGGCCAGCGTTCTCAGGTGGACGCCGACGCTGCGCGCCAGCGCGCCCAGGTCGTAGCCGCCTTCCAGGCAGGACACGATGCGGCCCTTCGCGTGGCGCCGGGCCACGTCCATGATGCGCAGCGTGATCCATTCGTAGTCGGCCTCGACCAGGCCGAGCTGCGCCAGGTCGTCGTCGCGGTGCGCGTCGAAGCCGGCCGAGACGAACACCATCTGCGGCCGGAAGCGCTCCAGCGCCGGCATCCAGAGCGACTCGATCATCTCGCGCACCTCGGCGCCGCGGGTGTACGGCGGCACCGGCACGTTGAGCATGTTGGCGCCCTTGGGCTCGCTGCCCGAATACGGGTAGAGCGGGTCCTGGAAGATGCTGACCATCAGCACCCGCTCGTCGCCGGCGAGGATGTCCTCGGTGCCGTTGCCGTGGTGGACATCGAAATCAATGACCGCGACGCGGTCCAGGCCGCGCACGTCCAGCGCATGCCGGGCGGCGACGGCCACGTTGTTGAAGAAGCAGAAACCCATCGCCTGCTCGCGGGTCGCGTGGTGGCCGGGCGGGCGCACGGCGCAGAAGGCGTTCTCGGCGCGGCCGTCCATCACCAGGTCGGTGGCCTGCACCGCCGCGCCGGCCGCGCGCAGCGC
>NZ_VOSR01000290.1:0-6346 GCF_007997345.1 Mitsuaria sp. TWR114 | reverse complement strand
GCGCCGGAGCCTTCGCCTCGCACCGCGCCGGTGGCTGCCCCCGTGCTGGCCGCGGCCGCTGCCGACGCGGCGCTGGCGCAGGCCCGCGGCCTGGCGCGCGAGACGATCGCCCGGCTCGACTGGCCCGGCCTGCGCGACGAGGTCGCGCAATGCCGCGCCTGCGCGCTGTGCGAGTCCCGCAAGCACACCGTCTTCGGCGTCGGCAACGAGCGCGCGCACTGGATGGTGGTCGGCGAGGCGCCCGGCGAGAAGGAGGACCTGCAAGGCGAGCCCTTCGTCGGCGCGGCCGGCCAGCTGCTGGACAGCATGCTGCGCGCGGTCGGCCTGGGGCGCGCCGAGGGCCCGCCGGAGCGGCAGGTCTACATCGCCAACACGCTGAAGTGCCGCCCGCCGCGCAACCGCAATCCGGATCCCGCGGAGCTCGCGCAATGCGAGCCCTTCCTGCAGCGGCAGATCGAGCTGATCCAGCCGCGCATCATCCTGGCGATGGGGCGCTTCGCGGTGCAGCAGCTGCTGCGCAGCCAGGAGCCGATCGGGCGCCTGCGCGGCCGCGTCCATCGCTACCAGGGCGTGCCGCTGATCGTCACCTACCACCCGGCCTACCTGCTGCGCAACCTGCCCGACAAGGCGCGCGCCTGGGAAGACCTCTGCCTGGCCCTGAAGACGCTGGACGAATCCCCGGCTCGTCCGGAGGCCGGCGGCGGGAGCGCCTGAATGGATGCGCCGGTGCCGCCCGTGCCGCCGGCAGGCCCGGCTTCCTCCGCCGCGGACCAGGCGGCGCAGTTCCGGCTGCTCGCCGACAACGTGCCGGTGCTGATCGCGGTCTTCGACGCCGCCACGCGCACCTGCCGTTTCGCCAACCGCCAGTACGCGCGCAGCTTCGGGCTGGACGAGGGCAGCGTGCTGGGCCGCACCTTCGCGCAGATCATCGGCGAGGACGCGGCCCAGGAGATCGAGCCCCATGTGCGCCGGGTGCTCGACGAGCGCGTCAGCGTCAGCTACGAACGGCGCCTGGAGCGCCGCGACGGCCGGCCGCACTGGATCGAGGTCAACCTGATCCCCTACCTGCCGCCCGGCGCGGAAGCGGTGCAGTCGACCTTCGTGCTGATCTCCGACATCACCCGCTTCCGCGAGGCCGAACTGGCGGTGCGCGAATCCGAGGACCGGCTGGCCAAGTTCATGGAAGCCTCGATGGAGGGCATCGTCTTCCACCGCGACGGCATCATGACCGACGTGAATCCGCCGCTGTGCGAGCTGGTGGGTTACTCGCTCGACGAACTGATCGGGCGGCCGGCGCTGTCGATGATCGCTGGCGACCAGATCGACACGGTGCGCGCGGTCATGGAGGCCGGCCAGGAGACCCGCTACCCGACCGCGATCCTGCATCGCAGCGGCGCGCGCATCGACGTCGAATTCATCGTCCGCACGCTGTGGCGCAACGGCGAGCGGCTGCGCATGACGATCGTGCGCGACCTGCGTCCCCACCTCGAGGCGCTGGCGCGCATCCAGCACCTGGCGCAGCACGACCCGCTGACCGGCCTGCTGAACCGCTCGACCTTCATGGAGCGGCTGCGCGAGCGCCTGTCCCAGGGCTCGGCGCGGCGGGCGGCGCTGCTGTTCATCGACCTGGACAACTTCAAGCGGGTCAACGACTCGCTCGGCCACCTGGAGGGCGACCGGGTGCTGCGCACCGTGTCCGAGCGCCTGCGCGGCGGGCTGCGCGGCAGCGACTTGGTGGCGCGCTTCGGCGGCGACGAGTTCGTCGTGCTGCTGGAGGATGTGCATCAGCGCAAGGACGTGCAGACGGTGCTGAACGCCTTGCTGAGCGTCGTCGAGGTGCCGGTGCAGGCGGACGGCCGCGACCTGTCGGTGACGCCGTCGATCGGCGTGGCGATGTATCCGGAGCACGGCGAGTCGCCCGAGGACCTGCTGCAGCATGCCGACACCGCGATGTACCTGGCCAAGACCGCCGGCCGCGCGACCTACCGCTTCTTCGAGCCGGCGATGGCCGAGAACGCCTATGCCGACCTGGTGCTGGAGAGCGAGCTCGCCCAGGCGCTGACGGCCGACGAGTTCGTGCTCTTCTACCAACCGCAGGTCGACGCGCGCAGCGGAGAACTGGTGGGCGCCGAGGCGCTGCTGCGCTGGCGGCATCCGCAACGCGGGCTGCTGACGCCGGACGCCTTCATCGTCGTGGCCGAGCGGCATCGGCTGATGCTGCCGCTGGGCGAGTGGGTGATGTACGAGGCCGCCCGGCAGGCGCGCGCCTGGCACGAGCGCGGCGTCGCGCCGGTGCCCATCGCCGTCAACCTGTCCAGCATGCAGTTCCGGCTGGCCAGCTTCTCCAAGTCGGTCGCCCATGTGCTGAAGACGGCCGGCGTGCCCGGCGAGTGGCTGGAGCTCGAGCTGACCGAGCGCATGCTGACCGACGAGATCGACCGCCTGCCCGAGCTGCTGCAGACGCTGCGCTCGCAGGGGCTGGCGATCTCGATCGACGACTTCGGCACCGGCTACACCGCGCTGAACCAGCTGACGCGGCTGCCGCTGGACAAGCTGAAGATCGACCAGAGCTTCGTCGCCGTGCTGCCGGACGACGCCGGCGCCGCGGCGATCACCCGCGCGGTGGTGCAGATGGCCAAGGGCCTGGGCCTGCGCATCGGCGCCGAGGGCGTGCGCAACGCGCGGCAATGGCATCTGCTGGCCGAATGGGGCTGCGACGAGCTGCAGGGCGAGGTCATCGCCACCGCGATGCCGGCTGACGAATTCGAAGCATGGCTGGCCCAGCGCGGCGAGCCCCGGCTTCCCAGGATCGACACATGACTTCCAAGACTCCCGACTCCGCCGGCCTGAATGGCGCGGCGTCCGCGGCGCATGGCGCGCCGGCTTCCCCGGCGTCCCACGCAACGGATCCGGCCATGACCGCCCTGCTGCGCGACGAGATCGCCGCCGCCGGCGGCTGGCTGCCCTTCGACCGCTACATGAGCCTGGCGCTGTACGCGCCGGGGCTGGGCTACTACGCCAACGCGCGCCGCAAGTTCGGCACGATGCCGCAGCAGGGCTCGGACTTCGTGACGGCGCCGGAGCTGTCGCCGCTGTTCGGCCGCGCGCTGGCGCGGCAGGTCGCGCAGGCGCTGGCGGTCAGCGGCACCGACACGGTGATCGAGTTCGGCGCCGGCAGCGGCGCGCTGGCCGAGCAGCTGCTGGAGGCGCTGGACGTCCTGGGGCAGCCGGTGACGAAGTACTTCATCGTCGACCTGTCCGGCAGCCTGCGCGAGCGCCAGGCCGAGCGGCTGGCGCGCTTCGCGCCGCGGGTCGAATGGCTGGACCGCTGGCCCGACGAGATCCACGGCGTGATGGTGGCCAACGAGCTGCTGGACGCGATCCCGGTCGACCTGGTGCGCTGGGACGGCCGGCAGTGGCTGCGGCGCGGCGTGGGCCTGGACGGGCAGGGCGGGCTGGTGTTCGTCGACCGCGCCGGCGACGCGCGCCCGCCGCTCCCGCCCGAGGAGGATGCCGGCTTCCTGCCGGGCACGGTGACCGAGATCCACCCGCAGGCCGAGGCCTTCGTGCGCACGCTGGCGGAGCGCCTCAAGCGCGGCGCGGCGTTCTTCATCGACTACGGTTTCCCGGAGTCGGAGTACTACCACCCGCAGCGCACCGGCGGCACGCTGATGTGCCACCACCTGCACCGGGCCGATCCCGATCCGCTGGCGCTGCCGGGGCAGAAGGACATCACCGCGCACGTGAACTTCACCGGCATCGCGCTGGCGGGCCAGGACGCGGGGCTGACGGTGCTGGGCTACACGAGCCAGGCCAACTTCCTGATCAACTGCGGCCTGGTCGACCTGATGGGCCAGGCCACGCTGGCGCAGCGCGGCATGGCCCACCGGCTGATCGCCGAGCACGAGATGGGCGAGCTGTTCAAGGTGATCGGCTTCGCGCCGGGCGAGGGCTTCGACGCGCTGGGGTTCAGCGCGGGCGATCGGTCTCACACGCTCTGAGCGCGGCCAGCCGCGCCGCGTGGATCGCCTGCCCGATCGCCGGCCCTTGCTTGCCGGCCGCCAACGCCGCTGCTGAAATCGCCGACTGGTCGACCGACTGCACCGCCTTCAGGTCGTGCAGCAGCGCGGTGCGCTGCGGGTAGGCGCGGTCCTGCAGGCCGGCACGGCCGCGCGCATCGCACTCGCAGGCCAGCAGCAGCTGTGCGAAGCGCTCCGGCCGGCGCAGCGCATCGCAACGCTCGATCAGGCGCAGGCGCGCCTCGGCGCTGAAGTCCAGGCTCTGGTGGACATGCGTGTGCTCGCGCGCCACCAGCTCGGCCAGTTCCTTGCAGTCCGACGGCACGCGCCAGCGCTGCGACAACGCGGCCGCCAGGGCCACGCCGCGCGCCTCGTGCTTCAGGTGGCGGGGCCATTCGGCCTCGGGCGTCGTGCCCTTGCCCAGGTCGTGGCACAGCGAGGCGTAACGCACCGGCAGCGGTGCGTCGACGCGCGCGCATTCCGCCAGCACCAGCAGCAGGTGGGCGCCGGTGTCGATCTCCGGGTGATGCGCCTCGGGCTGCGGGACCCCGAACAGCCGCGCCAACTCCGGCGCGATGCGCGCCAGCGCGCCGCAATCGCGCAGGATCTCGATCATCCGCGCCGGATGCCGCTCCATCAGCCCCCGGGAGAGCTCCTGCCAGACGCGTTCGGCGACCAGCGCGTCGGCCTCGCCGGCATCCACCATGTCGCGCATCAGCGCCATGGTTTCCGGCGCGACCGAGAAGTCCCCGAAGCGCGCCGCGAAGCGGGCCAGGCGCAGGATCCGCACCGGATCCTCGGCGAAGGCCGGCGACACGTGGCGCAGGATCCGCGCCGCGAGATCCCGCTGGCCGCCATAGGGGTCGATCAGCGAACCGTCTTCGGCCCGGGCCATCGCGTTGATCGTCAGGTCGCGTCGGGCTAGGTCCTGTTCGAGGGTGACGTCGGGGTCGGTGTGGAACTGGAAACCGTGGTATCCGGATCCGGTCTTGCGCTCGGTCCGGGCCAGTGCCACCTCTTCATGGGTCACGGGGTGCAGGAACACCGGGAAATCCTTGCCGACGGGCTGAAATCCCTTGTCGATCAAGGACTTGGGCGTGGCTCCGACCACCACCCAATCACGGTCCTGGACCGGCAGGCCCAGCAGGGCGTCCCGGACGGCACCCCCGACGAGATACATCTGATCACTCATGTTGCGGCGCAGCATCCCCAAGGTGTGGGGTGCTCATTTAGGCTGTGTCTCCGTATATTCACCAATGCCACCTGCACACCAGTGTCTGTTCAAACAGACCAGCTACCGAGAGAGACAGTTGTAGCCAGGCAGGTCGGGCAAGCAGTAGGGAGTTTATGAATGAAGTCTGTTCTCCTCCTCTTGCTGGGCGGAATTGGTCTGGCCGCTCAAGCGCAGGAATCCCCGGTCACGGACGCGAAGGCCGTCCATGTGGCCGCCGAGACGAGTTTCGTCTCGCAAAGCCAGTCGGCACCGGCCCAGCTGCCGGATGTCAATGAACAGGACGGCGCGGACCAGGTGCTGCCGTCGTTCGTGTCCGAGTCCCAGAACCAGGCCATGATGCTCGGCGGCTTGCTGGCCGCCGGCTTCCTGGTCCGCCGCCGCCGCGATCACTGATCCCGGCGGTCCACCTCGCCGCTTCCCGCCGCCTGCCCGCACAGGTGACCGGAAGCGGTTTTTCATGGGGCGGGCGGGTCGGCGGGCGTGTCAGGCCTTGAGCACCGGCACCGGTCCGCTGACGTCGCGATAGGGCTCCTCGAAGTCCAGGAAATCCTTCTCCGCGATCGCGTCGGCGATCCACTCGCGCACGCCGGGGGCCGCCTCCACGCGCGCCAGGTAGCCCTTGAGCGCCTCCGGCACCGGCAAGGCGTAGCGCGTCACCCGCATCACGACCGGCGCGAAGAACGCATCCGCCGCGCCGAACGCGCCGAACAGGAAGGGGCCGCCGCTTTGGGCGAGCGCGTCCGTCCACAGCTCGACGATGCGCGCCAGGTCCTTGCGCAGGCCGGCCTCGGAGGCCAGCAGCCGCGGCCCCACCGTGCTCAGGTCGGCGTCGATGTTCATCACGCACAGGCCGCGCAGCTGGCCGAAGCCGCTGTGCATCTCGGCGCACAGGCTGCGCGCGCGGGCGCGCTGGCGCGGATCGCTCGGCCAGATGCCCTTGTCGGGGAAGCGCTCGGCCAGGTACTCGACGATGGCCAGCGAATCCCACACCGCCAAACCTTCGTCGACCAGCACCGGCACCTTGCCGGTCGGCGTCGCCGCGCCGACTTCGCGGTAGAAGGCCGAATCCGGCGTGAAGTCGAAGCGCAGCACG
>NZ_VOSR01000029.1:0-7458 GCF_007997345.1 Mitsuaria sp. TWR114 | reverse complement strand
CTCCAGCGCCGCCGCCTGCCCCGCCGCATAACGCGCCGGCTGCAGGTAGCGCGGCTCGATCGCCGCGCCGTCCTGCACGAAGGCATCGCCGCAAACGGCGCGGGCTTCCGCGAGGAAGCCCGTCAGTTGGCCGCAGGCACCGGCGGCTTGCGGCGAGTCCGGCGTTCCGCTCAGCACGAAGCCGCCTCGCCCGCGGTGTCCGCGTCGGTCGCCGCGCCGGCCGTCATCTTGAAGATGCCGGTCGCGTTGCCCGCGTCGAAGGCCAGGTCCAGCGCGCCGGACTCGTCCAGCGGCGCGCGCTGGATGAATTCATGGAAGCTGCCCGGCACCTCGAGCATCACGCGCTGGCCGCGGTCGAGGAACTCTCGCATCACGCGCGCCGCCTTGAACGCGGTCTGGCGCACGCGCCCGGTCGCGGAGGTCTCGATCGTGTCCTTCACCGGTCGCTCCAGCGCGCGCTGCGCCGCGACGACGGCGTCGATGTCGGTCACGCGATCGGTCGCATGGTTGAACGCGTTGCCCTCGGTCGCGATCCAGGCCATCTCGGCGGACTCGGCCAGCAGCGCCTGATAGTCGTCCGCCTCGAACAGCCCATGCTGGCGCGCGAAGCAGCCCACCAGCCGCGGCAGCAGCGCGCTCGCCGCCGCCATCGGCAGGTCGCCGTCACGCGCCAGTTGCTCCAGCACCGCCAGGTCGGCGGGCGTCAAGGGATCCCGCGAGGTCGACAGCACGCGCGTCACCGCGCCCTGGAAGCTGCCGGAGAAGCGCTCCGGATGCAGCTCCGAGACGAAGAACTGCGCGATGTCCTCGGGGAAGTCGGCATGGCGCCAGGCGCGGCCGGTCATCTTCAGCCGCGGCAGCGGATAGATCGCCGCCATCGTGAAGCCCAGCGGGCGCAGCACGCGGGTGATGGCGGCCTCGCCGGGCGGCAGCGCGCCGCTCGGCCACGCCACCGTGCGCAGCGCGCCATGGTCGAACACCAGTTGCTGGCCTTCGCGCTGCAGGTCGGCGACATAGGCCGCCGCCATCGGCACGCGCTGCGTGACGTCGAGGAACAGCGCCATGTTCAGCGCCTGCGCCAGCTCCGCGCGGGAGACGCGCTCCCCTGCAGGCTTCAACAGACCGGGCACGACATGCAGCCGCTCGAAGGCGGCCTGCGCCGCGTCCAGGCCCAGCGCACCGCGCAGCAGCGCAAAGACGCCGCTGCCGGCGGCCTCGGCCACGCGCAGGCTCAGCGCGCTCTGCACCTTCAGTTCGCTCGCGCGCTCAGACATCGAACTTCACGCCCTGCGCCAGCGGCAGCTCGCGCGAGTAGTTGACGGTATTGGTGGTGCGGCGCATGTAGGCCTTCCACGCGTCCGAGCCGGACTCGCGCCCGCCGCCGGTCTCCTTCTCGCCGCCGAAGGCGCCGCCGATCTCCGCGCCCGAGGTGCCGATGTTCACGTTGGCAATGCCGCAATCGGAGCCGCTGGCGCTGACGAAGGTCTCGGCCTCGCGGATGTCGTTCGTGAAGATCGCCGAGGACAGGCCCTGCGGCACGTCGTTCTGCAGCGCGATCGCTTCGTCCAGCGTCTTGTACTTCAGCGTGTACAGGATGGGCGCGAAGGTCTCGTGCTTGACGATGTCCGTCTGCGCCGGCATGCGGACCAGCGCCGGCACCGCGTAGAACGCCTCCGGGTACTGCGACGCCAGCGCGCGCTCGCCGCCGCTGACTTCGCCGCCCTGCTCGCGCGCGGCCTTCAGCGCGGACTGCATCGCGTCGAAGGCGCCCTGGTCGATCAGCGGGCCGATCAGGTTGCCGGGCTCGACCGGGCTGCCGATCTTGAGCTGCGCGCGGGCGCGGTCCAGTCGGGCGACGAGCTCGTCATGGATGGACTCGTGCGCGATGACGCGGCGCGTCGTCGTGCAGCGCTGGCCGGCCGTGCCGTAGGCGCCGAACAGGATGCCGCGCACGGCCAGGTCCAGGTCGGCGCTCGGGGTCACGATGATCGCGTTGTTGCCGCCCAGCTCGAGCAGGCAGCGGCCGAAGCGCGCCGCGACGCGCGGACCGACCGCGCGGCCCATGCGGGTCGAGCCGGTGGCCGAGACCAGCGCGACGCGCGTGTCGTCGACCAGCGCCTCGCCGACCGCCGCGCCGCCGATGAGGACCTGCGACAGATGCGCCGGCGCGCCCTGGTAGCGGGCGACGGCCTGCTCGAACAGGGCCTGCGTCGCGAGCGCCGTCAGCGGGGTCTTCTCGCTGGGCTTCCACACGCAGGTGTCGCCGCAGACCAGCGCGAGCGCCGAGTTCCACGCCCACACCGCGACCGGGAAGTTGAAGGCCGAGATGATGCCCACCACGCCCAGCGGCAGGTACTGCTCCATCATGCGGTGGCCGGGGCGCTCGCTGGCGATGGTCAGGCCATGCAGCTGGCGCGACAGGCCGACGGCGAAGTCGCAGATGTCGATCATCTCCTGCACTTCGCCTTCGCCCTCGCTGGTCACCTTGCCGGCTTCCAGCGACACCAGGCGGGCCAGCGCGGCCTTGTTGGCGCGCAGTTCCTCGCCGAACAGGCGGACCAGCTCGCCGCGCTTGGGCGCCGGCACGGTGCGCCAGGCCAGGAAAGCTTGCTGCGCCCGGGCGATCGCGGCGGTCATGTCGGCGGGCTTGGCCTCGTGGACCGCGCCGATCACCGCGCCGTCGATCGGGCTGCGGACGGTCATGGAGCCGCCGGTGAAGGCGGCGCTCGGCACGCCCAGGGCGGCCAGCAGGTCGGTGGTGGTAGTCATCGCGGGATTCTCCTTCAGCCGATCGATTCGACCTGGCGCGACTGCTGATAGGCCTTGCCGAAGCGGTTGGCGAGGAAGTCCGGCAGCGCGACCTCTTCCTGGCGGATGAATCCGGACTGCGGCAGCTTGCCTTCGCGGAACAGGTCGACCGCGGCGCAGATGCCGGCGGCGGTGGTGATCTGGATGGCCGACAGCGGCTGCTCGCCATCGCGCTCGGCGAAGATCTTGCGGGCGAAGACCTCCTGCATCAGCACGCCGTTCTTCATGCCCGAGACGGTCACGAACACCAGGACCACGTCCTGCATCGTGGCGGGCATGCTCTTGCGCATGATGTCCTTGAGCTTCTCCTGGTCGTTCTTCAGCGCCAGGTCGTCGAGCAGGAACATCATCAGGTCGCGGTGACCCGGATAGCGGACGGTCTTGTAGTCGAGGTTGCGGACCTTGTTCTCCCAGGTCTCGCACAGCGTGCCCAGGCCGCCGGAGGTGTTGAAGGCCTCGTACTCGACGCCATCGAGCGAGAAGTGCTCCAGGCCCTCGAGCGGCAGCGCGGAGATCGCGGCGCCGTCGTGGATCGCCTCGCAGGGGTGGCAGTACTCGTTGATCAGGCCGTCGACCGACCAGGTCAGGTTGTACTTCAGCGCATTGGTCGGGAAGGCGGGCAGCGCGCCGACGCGCATCTTCACGTCCTGCAGCGAATCGAAGCGCTTGGCCAGGTGGTGCGCCACGATGCCGATGAAGCCGGGGGCCAGGCCGCATTGCGGCATGAAGGCGGTCTTGGCCCCTTGGGCGATGCGCTTGATCTCCTTGGTGGCGGCCACGTCCTCGGTCAGGTCGAAGTAGTGGCAGCCGGCTTCCAGCGCCATGTGCGCGGCGGTGATCGCCAGGTGGTACGGCAGCGCGTTGACGACGACGTCATGGCCGCGCAGCGCCGCGGCGAGCTGGCCTTTGTCCTCGGTGTCGACGGTCTTCGTCGACAGGCCCTGGCCGGCCAGGTGCTTGAGCGCCGCGGCGTTCTTGTCCATCACGGTGACCTGGTAGTCGCCGCTGCCCTGCAGCAGTCGCGCGATCGTCTGGCCGATGTGTCCGGCGCCCAGCAATGCCACTTTCATGTCGTGCTCCTTGTGATCCTGGAAGAAGAGGTCCCGGCGCGCGCAGCAGGCCGGAGAGATGCGATGGCCGCAGTGTCGGAACCTCTGCTGACGAAAGAAAGCGCGACTTCGACGAAAAACGCCTCTATGCTGACGATTCGTCGGCAGGATCATTCATTCCGGCGAAAACAAGGGTTTATCCCGAGCATTCCATCACGATTCGCCGAGGCCCTCATGAACGCGAAGAAGAGCGCGCCCCAGCCCTCACCCGCCACGCCGGCGACGCTGCGCGACCAGACCGACCGCGAGCTGATCGCGCTGCTGCAGGCCAATGCCCGCGCGAGCACCGCCGACCTCGCCCGCCAATTGGGCGTGGCACGCACCACGGTGGTGGCGCGGCTGGCGCGGCTGGAGGCGGAGGGCCTGATCGCCGGCTACACCGTGCGGCTGGGCGGCGAGGCAGTCGAGCGAGGCGTACAGGCCTTCGTGGGCATCACGGTGCAGCCACGCGCGGGGCGGGAAGTCGTGAAGCGGCTTTCCCGGCTGCCGGAGCTGCGCCAGCTGGCGTCCGTCAGCGGCGAGTTCGACTACATGGCCACGCTGCGCGCCGACAGCACGGCGCGGCTGGACGCGCTGCTGGACGAGATCGGCGAGATCGAAGGCGTGATCAAGACGCACACCTCCGTGCTGCTGGCGCTGCGGGTGGACCGGAGCGCCTGAGGGCCGACGCGGCCACGGGACGGGCCACGTGACGGGAAGTGACCACCGTGACGTCGATCACGGACGGGCATGTCCTGCTCGTCAAGCCCGCGTAACGCTGTGTTTTTGACGCATTCGGCAGTCAACGGCGCAAGTTGGCACGCCGTTTGCACGGCATGAGCTGACAGCTCCAGGAGCGCACCATGTCGAAGCCATCCGTCACCGCCAAGCATGTCCCGCCGATCTTCCTCGGCATGAAGGCCGTCGCGATCCTCGCGGTCGCCTGGGGCGCGGTCTATCCGGCGCTGCTGTGGGGCCTGGGCGCCGTGCTGCCCTGAGCCCGGCGGCAAGCCTCGCTGGAGTTCCGCCATGAAAGCCCCCGCCCGCCTCGGCGGCGCGCACGTGCCCGCGCCGCGCCCCGCGTCCGATCACCGCTGGCGCCGCGTCCTGCTGCGGGCGCTCGGCATCGCCGTTGCCCTGCTGGCGCTGCTGGCCGCGCTGGCCTGGCTCGACCATGCCGAAGGCGACCTGCGCCAGGTCCGGGCCTCGCCCACGGCCCCCGTCCCGCCCGCATTCGCCCCGTCACCGACAACGGTCTCTTGATCCGGACCGCACTGGTGAGCCGCTCCCGGCGCGGGCATAGTCCGCGCCGACAAGGAGCGACTTCACCATGTGGGCACTGATCCTCGGATTGATCCTGTTCCTCGGACCGCATTCGGTCCGCATCGTCGCGCCGGCTTGGCGCGACGCCCGCCTCGCCGCCTGGGGCGAGCGCCGCTGGAAGTTGAGCTACACCGCCGTTTCCCTCGTCGGCCTGCTGCTCATCCTCTGGGGTTATGGCCAGGCGCGACTCGATCCCCATCCACTCTGGGCGACGCCGCGCGGCATGAATCACCTGGCGGGGCTGCTGATGCTGGGGTCGTTGATCCTGCTGGCGGCCGCCTACGTGCCGCGCAACCACCTCAAGGCCAAGCTGGGGCACCCGATGGTGCTGGCGGTGAAGCTCTGGGCTTTGGGCCACCTGCTGGCCAACAACACCGTCGCGGACCTCGTGCTGTTCGGCGCCTTCCTGGTCTGGGCGGTCCTGGACTACCGCTCGGCGCGGCGTCGGCCCGAACCACGCCCGCCGGCCGGCACCGCGCGCGGAACCGCGATCGCGGTGGCGATCGGCGTCGTGGTCTGGATCGTGTTCGTGGCTGGACTGCACCGCGCGCTCATCGGCGTCAGCCCGTTCCCGACCGTCGGATGAAGGAAGCCCCGCGCGCTGGCGGGGCCCCTCGAGCGCGCCCGGCGCCGCGGATCAGAGACTGCGCTTGCGCTGCAGCACCAGCAGCCAGAAGCACACCCCGGCCAGCGCCAGCCCGCCGAAGAACTGCGGATGCAGCGCCGCATGCAGGACCTGCGGCAGGCCGTCGCGGGCGAAGTCGGGGAAGCGGAACAGCATGTCGAAGAAGTCCTGCATGTCGAGCCGCCCGTCGCCGTTGGACTCGACGATCAGCCGGGTGCCGCTCTGCACCCAGGCGCTGGCGACGCCTTCCATCTGCGTCTTGAGCAGCTGCTTCAGCGTCTGGGCGACGGGCTCGTCCTTGTAGATCTTGAGGAAGGCGCCCACGCCGATCACCAGCAGCGGCGCCCCCCAGCGCCGGAGCCAGGCCGAGGCCGCCATCAGCGCCAGTGCGATCGGCGCGATCCACAGTGACGCCAGCACCACGCCGACGACCAGCCGCAGGCTCAGCCAGAGCGTGGCCTGGAACAGCGCGGCCCACTGCGTCTGCTGCAGCGCCGAGAGGCCGAACTCCTTGAACGCCATCGCCGAGCCGACGACCACGCCACCGGCGACGCCGAGCAGCACGGCGACCGCCGGCATCAGCACGCCGTGCGCGACGATCGGTGCGCCCAGGCTCGCCGCATGACTGCCGGGCAGCGAGGACCAGAACTCGATCGAGCGGTCCTGCTGGTCGCGCCGGGCCAGGCCCAGCAGCTGGTAGCCGGAGACGGCCATGGCCAGGGTCAGCACCAACGCGACCGTCAGCAGGCCGGCGATCAGCGCGACCGGCTCCGGGCTGGGCACGTCGATGCCATCGACCTGGCTGAACGGCACCAGCGCCAGCAGCACCAGGATGGGCACCAGCACCAGGCCGAGCCAGGCGCGCTTGTATTGCAGCCACTCGCGCAGCAGCAGCGTGTTGAAGAGCGTCATGGGATGTCCTTGAGGAGGGGTCGCGGGTCAGGCCGATTCCGGCGTGCGCGCCTGGATCTCGGGCTTGCGGGTCAGGGCCATGAACAGGTCCACGAGGCTGGGGCGCACGCGCTGCCCCAGGTGAGCGACGGTGTCCGGCGCGACGCCGTCGAACAGCGCGGCCGGCCGGCCCTGCACGCGGTAGCGCAGCAGCGGGTGGTTGGCCGCGACGGCCTCGGCGGCCTCCGGATCGTGCGACAGCGCCACGAAGCGCTCGTCCATCTCCGCCAGCGAGATGTCCAGCACCAGCCGGCCCTCGTCCAGCATGATCACGTCCGACAGCAGCGACTCGACCTCCTCCACCTGATGGGTGGAGATCAGCACGGAGCGCTCGCCGTCGCACCACTCGTCGATGAGCATCTCGTAGAAGCTCTTGCGCGACATCACGTCCAGGCCGAGCGTGGGCTCGTCCAGGATCATGAGCTTCGCGTCGATGGCCGCGACCAGCGCCAGGTGCAGCTGGGTGACCATGCCCTTGGACAGGTGCTTGACCTTGTCGTTCTCGCCGACGGAGGTGCGGCGCAGCAGCTGGCGGGCGCGCTCCGTGGAGAAGCGCGGCTGCAGGCCGGCCATCAGGCGGATCAGCTCCGACACCCGCGCCCAGCTGGGCAGGACGGCGACGTCGGGGATGTAGCAGAGCGAGGTCAGCAGCCGGGCGCGGTC
>NZ_VOSR01000289.1:0-8132 GCF_007997345.1 Mitsuaria sp. TWR114 | reverse complement strand
CCAGCGCCAGCGCGCCGTCGGTGCCGGGCAGCAGCGCGGCCAGATCCAGGTCCTGCGCTCGCGCCTGCAGCTGGGCGACGGGGAAGGGCGCGAAGGCCTGCAGCCGCGCCTGCACCTGCAGCCGCTGCTTGGCCGCCTCGAGCGAGCCCTTCAGCGTCAGGTCCGCGAGCGGTCCGTCCAACTGGAACGGCGCCGTCCACGGCAGCTCGCCGGTGGGCTGGCTCAGCGTCCAGCGGCTGGCGAGCTTCAGGTCGTCACGCGTCGCGATGCGGGCCTCGCCGGCGAGGGTCAGTCCTTGCCAGGCCAGCGACCTGATCGTCAGCGCGTGCTGCTGGCCGCCATCGCTGCCCAGCGCCGCGCTGCCGCGCAGGCCGCGCAGGGGCTGGTCCAGGCCGGGCGCGAAGAGCTCGCCGATCTCGAGGTCGGCGATCGTGATGGCCACCGGCGACAGCAGGCTCAGCGGCGGCTTCGCCGGCTCGGTCGACGCGCTGGGCGCCATCTGCACCCGCAGCCGCGCGACGGCCAGCCGGTCCGCCCGGACCTCGCCCCACAGCAGCGGCGACCGGTTCCAGGCCAGGCGCACGTTGCGCCACTGCAGCTGCTCCAGGACGATGCGGTCCTCGGTGCCGGGCAACACCAGCTCGGCGCGCTCGACGTCGAAGTCGCCCAGCAGGCGACCACGCGCCTGCTGCAGCGTCAGCCCCGGCACCTTCGCGAGCACGTAGGCCGTGCCGCCTTCGGTCTTCAGCGCCCAGACCAGCGCCAGCAGCAGCAGGCCGACCAGCACCGTCGCGGCCAGCAGCACCCACAGCAGCCCGCGGCCGCGGCGCCGACGGCGCGTCCGCCGCGCCGCGTCGCCGTTGTCGGTCGCGCCGGGGGGGCCGCCGCCCGGCGACACCGTGGCGGCGTCCGCGGCCGATGCGTCGGCGCCGAGGCCGAAGCCAGCGCCAGCAGGCGCGGCGGCGGGCGTCGCGCCGGAGGGCGCGGGCGGCGGGAGATCGTCGCGGGGATCGCTCATCGGATTACAGGCTGATCGCCACGCTGAAGTGCAGGCGCCACTTGTCCACCAGGTTGCCCTTGGCGAAGTCGAAGCGCAGCACGCCGACCGGGCTGCGGTAGCGCAGGCCGGTGCCGTAGGCCCAGGCGGGGTGGTAGTCGCCCCAGTTCTGCGCGGCCTGGCCGGCGTCGAGGAACAGCGCGCCCATCAGCTGCGGGATGCGCGGCGTGAGGGGGTGCGAGACCTCGACGCTGCCGTTGAGCAGCACGCGGCCGCCGGTCTGCGCGCCGGTGGAGTTGACCGGGCCCAGGTCGTTGTAGCCGTAGCCGCGCACGCTGTCGTCGCCGCCGGTGCGGAAGCGCAGCGCCTCGGGCAGGCCCAGCTTGCCCTTGGCCAGGATCTGGCCGCCTTCCAGCCGGGTCGAGAACAGCCAGCGGCCCGACAGCGGCGTGTACCAGAACACCTTGCCGGTGGCGCGCGCGAACGGCCCGTTCTTCTCCGACGAGCTGTCGGCCCAGCCGCCGCCCACTGTCATCGTCGCGCTCCAGCCCTTGGTCGGCAGCACCCGCGAGTCCAGCCGGCGCCAGGTCATCTGCTGGTTCAGCGAGACCGCGCCGGCCACCGTCGTCGGGATGTCGGGCTTGTGCTCCCAGGCGCGCAGCACCTCGATGTAGGTCAGCCGGTCCTCGGGCTCGGTCTCCTTGGCGTAGCCGAGGCGGGTGCTCAGGTTGAGGTTGACCTGGTCGTTGTCGTCGATGCGCTCGACCTTCACCAGCGCCAGGCTGCGCTGCATGTTGGGCTGCGGGTGCGAGCTGATCTCGGTGTCCAGCGCCTGGCGCACGCGCGAGAGCTCGAGCTTGCTGCGCTCGCGGATGTTCAGGCCGAAGGGCTTGCGGTGCGTGTATTCGATGCTGGTGCTGGGGCCGTCGACGGTCCGGTAACCGACGCCCAGCGTCACCTGCTGGCGCGCCGCCTCGCGGATCTTGACGGTGACCGGCACCTCCACCGTCTCCGCGCCGGGCGGCGGCGTGACGCTTTCGGGCTGGATCTCGACGCTGGCGCTGTCGAACAGCTGCGTGCCCAGCAGCCGCTCCTGGAAGTCGAGCAGCAGCTTCTCGTTGTAGGGCTGATGCAGCTTGTAGCCGGCCAGGCGGCGCACGCTGTCCTCGGGCTGGTGCTTCAGGCCCTCGACCGTCAACTCGCCCAGCGTGAACAGCGGTCCGGTCTCCAGCGTCACGGCGATGTCGACCTGGTTGTCGTCGGCCTGCACGACGGCCTCGCTGTGCGTCATCCGCGCCAGCGGATACCCCTGCGCGCGGGCGCGGGTCAGCAGCGCGTTCTTGGCGGCCGCCCAGTCGCCCTGGCTGAAGCCGGTCTGCGGCTGCAGCAGCCAGCTCTGGGTCAGCGTGCGTTCGAGCGCGCCGGCGAGCTTGTCGCCGCGCTCCGCGGCGACCTTGAGCGGCCCCTCGATGCGCAGGTCCATCTGGCGCACCAGCGCGCGCGGGCCGGTCTCGACGATCAGACGCAGGTTGCGCACGCCGTCGTTCAGGTCGCCCACTTCCTCGGTCCTGACCTTGGCGTTGAAGTAGCCGGCGGTCTCCAGCAGCTTGGTCGCCTGCTCGGGCGCGACGGCGGCGAGCCGGCGCAACTCGGCGGCGGTCAGGCGCATGTCCTCGGGCGTGTCGCGGAAGCGCGCCAGGTCCAGGTGCTGCATCAGCAGCGCGCGCAGCTCCGGCGGCGCCTCGACCATCAGCTCGTAGGCGGAGATCCGGCGCCGCGTGAC
This sequence comes from Mitsuaria sp. TWR114, assembly GCF_007997345.1. Taxonomy (NCBI): domain Bacteria; kingdom Pseudomonadati; phylum Pseudomonadota; class Betaproteobacteria; order Burkholderiales; family Sphaerotilaceae; genus Roseateles; species Mitsuaria sp. TWR114. The sequence continues at coordinate 5,352 of NZ_VOSR01000289.1, read as the reverse complement.
GTTGGGATTGGCCTCGTCCGGTTCCTCGGTGGCGGCGACCTTGAGTTCGGCCTTGCGGTCGGTGGGCAGCAGCGAGCAGCCGCCCAGCATCGCGCCCGCCGCGCCGATCGCCACGATCGGCAGCAGGCGCCGCAGAAGCCGGAGGAACGAGGGCGTCGGTAGCGTCGCCGTCATCGGTTGAGCACGCGCATCGCCTGTTCGAGGCCGCCCATCGTGAGCGGCATCATGCGTTGCTGCATCAGCTGCTGGATCAGCGAGATGCTCTGGCGGTACTGCCAGACCCCGGCCGGCTCGGGGTTGATCCAGACGTGCCTGGTGAAGTGGCTGGTCAGCCGCTGCAGCCATTCGGCGCCGGCTTCCTCGTTGTTGTATTCGACGCTGCCGCCGGGCTGCAGGATCTCGTAAGGGCTCATCGTGGCGTCGCCGACGAAGATCAGCTTGTAGTCGCGGTTGTATTTGTGGATCAGGTCCCAGGTCGAGGTCTTCTCGCTGAAGCGGCGCCGGTTGTTCTTCCAGACGAAGTCGTAGACGCAGTTGTGGAAGTAGAAGAACTCCAGGTGCTTGAACTCGCTCTTGACCGCGGAGAAGAGTTCCTCGACGCGATGCACGTGCTCGTCCATCGTGCCGCCGACGTCCATCAGCAGCAGCAGCTTCACCTTGTTGTGGCGCTCCGGAATCATGCGGATGTCCAGCATGCCGGCGTTGGCGGCGGTCTTGTGGATGGTGTCGTCCAGGTCGAGCTCCAGCTCCGAGCCCTCGCGCGCGAAGCGGCGCAGCCGCCGCAGCGCGACCTTGATGTTGCGGGTGCCCAGCTCGATGCCGTCGTCGTAGTCCTTGTAGGCGCGCTGCTCCCAGACCTTGACGGCGCTGCGCTGGCCGCCCGGGCCGCCGATGCGGACCCCGCGCGGGTTCACGCCGCCGTTGCCGAAGGGGCTGGTGCCGCCGGTGCCGATCCAGCGGCTGCCGCCTTCATGGCGCTCCTGCTGTTCCTCCAGGCGCTGGCGCAGCGTGTCCATCAGCTCGTCCCAGTCCAGGGCCTTGAGCTGGGCGAGCTGCTCGGGCGTGAGCTCGCGTTCGAGCTGCTTGGTGAGCCATTCCTGGGGCAGCGCCTTGAACAGGTCGCCCATCAGTTCCACGCCCTTGAAGTAGGCGGCGAAGGCACGGTCGAACTTGTCGAACAGGGCCTCGTCCTTGACCAGCGCGGTGCGGGCGAGCGCGTAGAACTTGTCGACCGTCGGGCCGCTGCCGCCCTCGGCGCGGTCGTCGAGCACGCCGGCCTTCATGGCTTCGAGCAGGGTCAGGTACTCCTTGACGGAGACGGGCAGCTTGGCGGCGCGCAGCGTGTAGAAGAACTGGATCAGCATGGGCCTCCCCCTGAACTCCGGGGCATCCGGGCATTATCCATGCCGGTTGACCGGTCCGCGGGCGTAGCATCGGCGGCACGCACGGGTCCGCGGCCGCGGGACCGCGGAGCTTCCAACGTTGGGATCGGGTGCATGGATCACGGTCAAGGCCACGGCGACGACAACGCCGAAGTCGAGGCGATGCTGCAGGCGCTGTACGGCGCGGTGCGCGAGGAGCGCGGCCGCTGGGTCGGCAGCTACGAGAACTACCGGCTGACCAGCGCGTTCCAGCCGGTCTACGGCTATCCGCACCGCCGGCCGGTCGGTTATGAAGGCCTGATCCGCGTCGAGGACGACCGCGGCCGGCCCATCACGCCGGTCACCGCCTTCGAGGGTGTCGGCAATTTCGACCAGCAGGTCTGGCTGGACCGCCTGTGCCGGCTGCTGCACGTCCACAACTTCGTCGCGCAGCGGCAGCCGGACTGCTGGCTGTTCCTGAACATCCACCCGGCCGTCTTCAACCATGCCGCGCTGCAGGTGCGGATGCTGGCGCGGGCGGTGGAGGTGGTGCATCAGCTGGGCCTGCCCACGCATCGGCTAGTGTTCGAGGTGACCGAGGACGTGATGGCGCGCGACGACTCCTTCGAGGACGCGGTCGAGGCGGCGCGCGCGACCGGCTGCCTGCTGGCGCTGGACGACTTCGGCGTCGGCCATTCCAACTTCGACCGCATCTGGCGCATCCGTCCGGAGATCGTCAAGCTGGACCGTTCGCTGCTGGTGCGCGCGCGCGGGTCGCGGCGCATGGCGCGGGCGCTGTCGCAGATGGTGGCGCTGCTGCATGACTGCGGCTCGCTGGTGCTGCTGGAGGGCATCGAGACCACCGAGGACGCGCAGATCGCGATGGATGCGGACGTGGACCTGGTGCAGGGCTTCGCCTTCGGGCATCCGGCGCCGTTCCTGCGCGACGAGGAGGGCGTGTCCGCGCTCGAGGACGTCTGGGGCCTGTTCAACGAGCGCCAGGCGCGGCGGCAGCGGGAACACCAGGACCGGCTGACGCCGTTCCGCAGCGCGCTCGCGCTGGCGCTGGGACCGCTGCAGCAGGGCCGGTCGCTGGCCGAGGCGTGCCAGGCCTTCCTGCGGCTCGAAGGCGCGCAGATGTGCTACCTGCTCGACGAGGAAGGTCGCGAGCTCGGCCCGCGCGCGGTGCCGGCCACCGGGCCGGCCGGGATCGATCCGCGCTTCCTCCCGATGGCGCGCGCCGGCGACGCGCGCTGGGCGCGCCGTCCCTATTTCCGCCGCGCGGTCGAGACGGTCGGCGAGATCCAGGTCACCCGCCCCTACCTGAGCCTGCACGGCGCCCGGATGTGCGTGACGGTCTCGGTGGCGTACCGGCAGGACGGCCGGTTGCGGGTGCTGTGCGGGGACGTCGACTGGAACGAGGCGTGAGCGGCGCGGCGTCGCGTTGCGGGGGGCGGTTCATCGCGCCTTGAGCACGCCCAGCCGATACGGCAGCCGGTCGTAGTCCGCCGTCGACGTTGCCGATGCCGGGTCGACGCCTTGATACAGGTACTGCATGTTGCAGGCGTTGATGGTCAAGGTCTCGTCGTGACCGGCGCGGATCATTTCGCCGTGGCTGATGTCGTTGGTCCAGCGCGGGCCGTCGAACGACACATTCGCGGCGCCCGCGAACGGGGCCGACTGCTTGTCCGCCAGCGCCGTCCACGGGCCATCGAGGCTGGTCGATGTCCAGGCGCGGAAGTAGCGCGGCCCGTAGGCCTCGACCAGCAGCAGGTACTGGTTGGTGCCTTCCACCTTGTAGACGTTGCTCGCTTCGAACAGGCGCGGCGCCTCGTCCGACATCACCGTCTCGTAGCCCGAGAAGTTGGGGAAGTTGCCGATTGGGGTCTTGGAGCGATACAGCTTGCCGTTGTCCGCGGAGAAGAACAGGTGGCAGTTCTCGCTGTCGCAGATGACCCAGTAGTCGAGCGCGTTGGGCGGCCCGCCGCTCAGCAGGGGCCTGGGCGCGGTCCAGCCGTCGGGATTGGCGATGTCGGCGTTGGTGGAGTACTTGGCGCCCCACTGCGAGATCAGGTACCACTTCTTGTGCGGCCGGAAGTAGAAGACCTGCGGCGCGACGGCGTCGCCCACCGGCTTGCCGGCCAGCGGCACCTGCACCGCGCTGGCGGCCTTGGAGAAGTCGCTGAAGTTCAGATAGACGGCGCTCCAGGCGTTCCTGGACGTATCGAAGACCGTGGCGAAGACGTGATAGAGATCGTTGTAGCGGACGATCGTCGGATCCTTGATGGACACGAAGCTGGCCGACTGCGGCGCGATCAGGGGCTGCGTGGAGGTCCATGAGAACGAGGACGACAGGGCGCAGGGAGCGGGCGCCGGCGCAGACGGGGGTGCTGGTGCGGGAGCAGGAGCAGGCACCGGAGCAGGAGCAGGTGCAGGTGCGGGAGCAGGCGCTGGTGCAGGTGCGGGAGTAGGCGCTGGTGCTGGTGCTGGTGCTGGTGCCGGAGTGGGCGAAGCCGCGGGAGCGGGGACTGGGCTGTTGGCGGTCGGCGGATTGGTCGGGTTGCCGTCGCTGCCACCACCACAGGCCGTCAGCAGGAAGGGCACCAGCGCCCAGCCCCTGACGAACGCCGACAGGATCCGGGTGGTGCGGGGCGGTTCAACCTTGCATGCGCGAGAAATCATGGCGGCGGGGCGGTTGATCGAGAGAAGGGTCAGTTCGTCTTCCCGACGAAGGTCGTCACGCCATACGCGATCGGCGCGGTGAACCGGCCCTGCGCCACCGGGATCGATGCCGGCACCTGCTTGGACGCCGACCCGAGCGACAGGTTGCCGTCCGTGCCGATGGCGCCCAGGGCCGTGTCGGCCGTCACGTAGGCCGACACGGCGCTGCCGTCGGCGCCGGGGACGGCGAAGGTGCGTGTCGTCGCGGCGCCCGCGTTGATGGCGACGACGGCGAACTCGCCGGTGGCGGGGTTCTTGAAGGCGGTGATGAGGAGTCCCCCAGCACTGCCGTCGACGCCGATCCGCACCCACCCCGGGCGCACGAAGCGCGAATAGTTGCCCAGGGCGAAGAGCCGCTTGGTCAGCTGGAAGTCGCCCTTCTTGCCGATCAGTCCCTCGTTGTCGTCGTTGATACCGTTGAGCCACCAGTAGTGCCAGGCGGTGACGTTGCCCGAGACGATCGCCTCGTTGATCCAGCCGCCCACCTTCAGCGCATTGGCGATGGAAGGATCGAAGGCCTCGAAGGAGGACTGCTCGGTCTCCCACAGCGGCTTGTTCAGCGGCTGGTACTTGCCGACGCCGCCGTACTGGTGGGTGGCGTAGATGCCGACGTAGCCGCGGGCCGTGGGGTCGGCGTTGATGGCCGAGGCATAGCTCCAGAGCTTGTCCCAGGACGCCGATTCGGGCGCCAGGATCCGGGGCGGCGAGGGCAGGTTCAGCGCGGCGACCGCCGCCCCGAGCCGGCCGACGAAGGCGGCCATGTCGGGGAAGCTGTACAGGCACATGTCGTAGAGGCCCTTGGTGTCGAAGTCCGGCTCGTTCTGGGCGGAGATCGCGTACAGCGGAGTGCCGACGTTGCCGTTGAAGTTGGTCACGAACGACGCGAGGGTGGTGGCCCAGGTGGCATAGGCGTCGCTGCGCAAGGAGCCGGAATTGAGATCGCCCGTCGTCTTCAGGCTCGCCGGCGGCGACCAGGGGGAAGCCCACACCTTGGCACCCCGCGCGATGGCGAGCTTCGCGTTGTTCCAGGTGGAGAAGGTGCCACCGTCACGATTGATGCCCATGCGCAGCAGCGACAGCCCGATGCCGGAGGACGTGCTGAAGTACAGGTCCGCCTGCGCGCCGGTCAACGGGCCATGCCAGGCATCGGAGGCGCCGAAGCCGTCCATAGTCTGGTGAAGCTCGGTCCACTTGAGGGTGAAGTCCACCGCGGAGGCTGGCGCTGGTGCTGGTGCTGGTGCTGGAGCTGGTGCTGGAGCTGGAGCTGGAG
>NZ_VOSR01000288.1:0-2669 GCF_007997345.1 Mitsuaria sp. TWR114 | reverse complement strand
CGGACAGGCGGACCGGATAGGCACTGGTGAACCAGCCCACGGTGCGGCTCAGGTCGATGTCGGCCGCATCGCCTTCGCGGCCGTGGCCCTCGAGCAGCACCAGCGCCTCGGGATGACCGCTCCAGGCGGACAGCGTCCGCCCGAGCGCGGTCAGCAGCAGCGCATCGACGCCGCCGCCGTAGGCCGCGGGTGCGACACGCAGCAGCTGCCGCGTGAGCGCCGCGTCCAGCGACATCGCCGCGGTGCGGCGGTCCTGGATCCAGGCGGGGGCCTGCGGATCGTCCCGCGGCAGGTCGGGGATCGCGGCCAGCTCGCGCCGCCAGTGCGGCAGCTCGGCGGCCAGCGCCTCCGAGCCCGCCCAGCGCGCCAGATGCTCCGCCCAGGCCTTGAACGGCGCGCTGCGCGCGGGCAGCACCGGCTCAGTACCGGCCACCAGCGCCAGGTAGGCGGCCTGCAGGTCCTCCAGCAGCACGCGCCAGGACACGCCGTCGATCGTCAGGTGATGCACGGCGACCAGCAGCCGCGCGCTGCCGTCGACGTGCCGCAGGTGCAGCACCCGCCACAGCGGGCCCCGCGCGAGGTCGAGGCTTCGCTGGGCCCGGTCGGCCTCGCGCCGGATGTCCTCCGGGCTGGCGACCTCGCGACTCCACAGCACGTCGGAGCGCGGATCAGGAGCTGTCGCCGTCGCCACGGTCGACGCGTCCTCGTAGCGCTGTGTCCATCGGCCATCGGCGTCCTGGTTGAAGCGCAGGCGCAGGCCCTCGTGGTGCTGGGTGAGCAGCGCGATCACGCGTCGCAGCCGGTCCTCGTCGAGCCAGGCCGGCGCCCTCAACATCACCGACTGGTTGTAGTGATGACGCGCCGGGATGGGCTGCTCGAAGAACCAGCGCTGGATCGGCGTGAGCGGCACCTCGCCTTCGGCGGCGACAGGCGTCGACACGCTCCCGGTCAAGCCCGTCGCCGCGCTCACCGATCCGCCAGCCGACATTGCCGTCGACGCGTTCGACGCGGGCGTAGCGCCCGCGGTGGCCTCGCTGGCCGATCCGACGCTGGCGAAGGCGGCCGTCAGGCCCTCGATCGTCTGATGGCGGATCAGGTCACGCAGCCGCAGTTCGAAGCCGAGCCTGGCGTTGCGCACCCGCGAGATCACCTGCAGGCTGAGGATGGAATCTCCGCCCAGCTCGAAGAAGTTGTCGCCGATGCCGACCTGCTCGATCCCCAGCACCTCCTGCCAGATCGTCGCCAGCCGCTGCTCGACCTCGGTGCGCGGCGCGCGGTGGTCGCCATCGTGCGAGCTCACCGGATCGGGCAGCGTCGCGCGATCCAGCTTGCCGCTGATCAGGCGCGGCAGTCGCGGCAGCAGGACCAGATGAGCCGGCGCCATGTGCTCCGGCAGCTGCTCGGCGATGCGCTGGCGCAGGCGCGGCAGCAGCGTCGCCTCGCTCACGTCCGGCAGCGCGACGACGTAGGCCACGAGCTGCTTGCCGGACGGACTCTCGCGCGCCACGACCGCCGCTTCCAGCACGCCGGGCACCTCGCACAGGCAGGTCTCGATCTCGCCCAGCTCGATGCGGAAACCGCGGATCTTGACCTGGTGGTCGGCGCGCCCGATGTATTCGATGTTGCCGTCCTCCATCCAGCGGACCAGGTCGCCGGTGCGGTACAGGCGGCCACCGGCGGCGTCGAAGGGGTCGGCCACGAAGCGCTGCGCGGTCAGGCCGGCGCGTCCCAGGTAGCCGCGCGCGAGGCCGAATCCGCCGATGTAGAGCTCGCCGACGACGCCCGCCGGCACCGGCTGCAGGTCGGTGTCGAGCACATGGATCACGCGGTCCCCGACCGGCTTGCCGATCGGCGCGTAGGCGCAGTCGAAGCCCTCGCTCGCCGCCGACTTCCAGATCAGCGGCGTGATGACGCACTCGGTCGGACCGTAGCCGTTGATCAGCGTGCGCGGCCGCAGGTGGCGGCAGACCTTGTCGTAGGCGGCCTTGGGCATGGCCTCGCCACCGAAGACGTACAGCTCCACCGGCGGCGCATCGCCGCGCAGGCCGGCCCAATCGGCGATCTGGCCGAGGTAGGCCGGCGGGAAGGCGGCGTTGGTGACCTCGTAGCGATGCAGGGCCTCGCAGGTCTGCTCGGCGGTCCACAGCTCGTTGTCGCGCAGGGCCAGGCCCGCGCCCACGCACAGCGGCGTCAGCCAGCGCTCATGGGCACCGTCGAAGGAGAAGGACATGAAATGCAGCTCGCAGGAGGCGGCGCTCATGCCGTAGATCTCCGCCGTGGCCAGGCAATGCATGGCCAGCGGTCCGTGCGTCACCGCCACGCCCTTGGGCAAGCCGGTCGAGCCGGAGGTGTAGATCACATAGGCGAGGTGGTCGGGATGGTCCGCGAGCGCGAGATTGGCGGCATCGGCATCGGCATCGTCCGCAGCCGCAGCCGCAGCTGCCGTGGCCTCCGTAGCTTCCGTGGTCGCCGCAGCGGCCAAATTTGAAGACGTCGCTGACGTCGCCGCAGTCGCCTCGCGGACCTCCTCCATCGTCACGACCTCGAGGCCCGGCACCGTCGGCAGTCGCGCGCGCAGGCCGCGCTGCGTCAGCAGCAGCGCGGCGCCGCTGTCCTGCAGCATGAAGGCGAGCCGGTCCGGCGGATAGGCCGGGTCCAGCGGCACGTAG
>NZ_VOSR01000287.1:0-738 GCF_007997345.1 Mitsuaria sp. TWR114 | reverse complement strand
GCGGTGCGCAGGATGTCGTGGCGCGCGATGACGCGATCGAAGCTGTCGATGAACCGGCGCAGCCGCGCTTCGCTGTCGAAGCGCATCAGGTGCGCGGTCACGTAGGCGTCGGTGTCGCGCTGCAGCAGGTGGTGGAAGAGGATGCCTTCCTGCAGCGGCGCCAGCGGGTAGATGTCCTGGATGTTGGCCGCGCCGCCGGGGATCGCCGCTTCGATGCGGCGGATCGCGGCCGCGTCGAGGTCGACCAGGGTAAGCATCTCCGGCTGGATCTCGGTGCAGTCGTCGGGGATGCAGTTGGGAGGCACGACGATGTCGAGCGGCGCCGCGTCGGCTGAGCGGGCCGCTTCGGCGGCGATGGCCGAATCCGAGGCCCTGCCCGCCTGTGGGTCGATCGACTGCGCAAAAGCCGCCAGCTCCGGATGGAGGAACAACTGCCGCACCTGAGCGCGGAGGCCGCGGCCGCGCAGTTGATCGAGCACCTTCAGCGCCAGCAGCGAGTGGCCGCCCAGCGAGAAGAAGTTGTCGCGGCGGCGACCTGGTCGGTCGGCAAGCCCAGCACGTCGGCCCAGACCGCGGCGATGGCGGTCTCGACCTCGCCCTGCGGTGCCTCGTAGGCGGCTGTCGATGCGGTGTGGAGATCCGGCGCCGGCAGCGCCTTGCGATCGACCTTGCCGCTGGGGTTCAGGGGCAGCGTGTCGAGCACCACGATAGCGCTGGGAACCATGTACTCGGGCAAGG
>NZ_VOSR01000286.1:0-2072 GCF_007997345.1 Mitsuaria sp. TWR114 | reverse complement strand
GTCAAGCGCGAGGACTTCGTCAAGGAGATCCGCGCGCAGATCCCGCAGCTGGAGCGCTGGATCAACGACCACGACCTGTTGACGCAGGACGCGAGCAAGCCGCTGATCGTGCGCGAGACGCCGGTGTATCAGCGCGGTGTCGCCGGCGCCGGCATCGAGGCGCCCGGGCCCTATCGCCCGCAGGACCGCACCTACTACAACGTCACGCCGCTGGACGACCTCACGCCCGAGCAGGCCGAGAGCTCGCTGCGGGAATACAACCACTGGATCCTGCAGATCCTCAACATCCACGAGGCCGTGCCCGGCCATTACACGCAGCTGGTCTACGCCAACAAGTCGCCGTCGCTGGTCAAGACCCTGTTCGGCAACGGCGCGATGGTCGAGGGCTGGGCCGTCTTCGGCGAGCGGATGATGCTGGAGTCCGGCTACGGCGGGAACGCGCCGGAGATGTGGCTGATGTGGGGCAAGTGGAACCTGCGCAGCGTCACCAACACGATCCTGGACTACAGCGTGCACGTGCTGGGCATGACCGAGGCGCAGGCGCTGGACCTGCTGCAGCGCCAGGCCTTCCAGACCGAGCGCGAGGCGCGCGAGAAGTGGCGCCGCGTGCAGCTGAGCTCGGTGCAGCTGACGAGCTACTTCAGCGGCTACAGCGACATCATGGAATTGCGCGAGCGGCGCCGGCAGGCGCTGGGCAAGGACTTCAGCGTCAAGGCCTTCAACGAGCAGTTCCTGAGCTACGGCAGCGCGCCGGTGTCGGTGATCGCGGAACTGATGTCGCAGCCGGACGCCGCGGCGCCCAAGGCACAGCCATGAGCACGAGCGGAGCGGATGTGGCCGCGGAGGTCCGGGTCCTGGAGGCGCGGGTCACGAGCTCGAGATCAAGGCCAGCTTCGCCGAGGACCTGGTCGATCACCTCAACGCGCAGGTCGCGCGGCAGCAGGAGCAGATCGACGCGCTGGTGCGCGAGATCGCGCAGCTGCGCAAGCAGGTGCCCGAGGGACGAGGCGACGGCGCGGGCTCGCTGCGCGATGAGCTGCCGCCGCACTACTGAGGTCCTTCGACGGCCGCTGGCCCTCACCCCTGCCCTCTCCCGCAAGCGGGAGAGGGAGTCAAAAAGCGTGCTCAGGCGGTCGGGCGCGCGGGAATGTTGAGGCCGCGCTTGACCGCGTCGCGGGCCAGGAAGGCCGCGAGCACGCGCTGGACTTCCTTGAACTCGCTGAAGCCCACCAGCTCGCCGGCGCCGTAGAAGCCCACCAGGTTGTTGACCCAGGGCCAGATCGCGATGTCGGCGATCGTGTACTCGTCGCCCATGATCCAGCCGCGGCCGGTCACGCGCTGCTCGAGCACGCCCAGCAGGCGCTTCGATTCGTTGAGGTAGCGATCGCGCGGGCGCTTGTCCTCGTAGTCCTTGCCGGCGAATTTATGGAAGAAGCCGACCTGGCCGAACATCGGCCCGATCCCGCCCATCTGGAACATCACCCACTGCAGCGTCTCGTAGCGGCGTGCCGGGTCTTGCGGGATCAGCCGGCCGGTCTTCTCGGCCAGGTAGACCAGGATCGCGCCCGACTCGAACAGCGGCAGCGGCGCGCCGCCGGGGCCGTCCGGATCGATGATCGCGGGGATCTTGTTGTTCGGGTTGAGCGACAGGAACTCGGGCGTGAGCTGGTCGTCGGTCTGGAAGCTGACCAGGTGCGGCTCGTACGGCAGGCCCAGTTCCTCGAGCGCGATCGAGACCTTCACGCCATTGGGCGTGGGCAGCGAGTAGAGCTGCAGCCGCTCGGGATGCTGCGCGGGCCACTTCTTCGTGATGGGAAAGCGGGAGAGGTCCGTCATGAGGGTTCCGTCGATCGTTGGATGAAGGGGACGTGCGATTCTCGGCGCGGCCTCAGAGACCCTGCGCGACACAGGTCAATGCGGACCGTGCTGCAGGGCCGGTGTGGTTGACGCGCCTCAGCGCAGCGGCGCGGCGAACCGGTCCCAGCGCGGCGCCCAGCGGCCGGTGATGTCGGCCGAGACCAGCACGCGATGCGCCTGTCCGATGATGAGCCGGCGCGGCACGAAGCCGATGA
>NZ_VOSR01000285.1:0-2933 GCF_007997345.1 Mitsuaria sp. TWR114 | reverse complement strand
ACCAGATGACGCAGCAGAACGCGGCGCTGGTCGAGGAATCGGCCGCGGCGGCGGAGTCGCTGAAGGACCAGTCGGCACAGCTGGTCGACGCGGTGGCGAGCTTCAAGCTGGGCTGACCGGGCACGGCCGCTGGCCCTCACCCCCCGCCCTCCCGCAAGCGGGCGAGGGAGCCAGTGGCAGCGCGCCGCCCGAGAGCATCCCCCTCTGCGAAGGGGCCAAGGGGTGCTCGGTAAACTGCCCCGATGAATGCGCCAATGCAAGGGGCCGGGCTGGCCCGCTGGACCCATCGATACGCGAGTCTGGGGCCGGATTTCTACACCGAGCTGCCCGGCACCGGCCTCCCCGACCCGCACTGGGTCGCCACCAGCCCCGATTGCGCCGCCCTGCTGGGCTGGCCCGCCGACTGGTGGACCCGCCCCGAGATGCTCCCGGCCTTCAGCGGCAACGCGCCGCTGCCCGGCATGAAGCCGCTGGCCACCGTGTACAGCGGCCATCAGTTCGGCGTGTGGGCCGGCCAGCTCGGCGACGGCCGCGCGCTGCTGCTGGGCGGCGTCGACGGCCCGAACGGCCATTTCGAACTGCAGCTCAAGGGCGCCGGCCTGACACCCTACTCGCGTCGCGGCGACGGCCGCGCGGTGCTGCGCTCGTCGATCCGCGAGTTCCTCTGCTCCGAGGCGATGGCCGCGCTCGGCATCCCGACCACCCGCGCGCTGGCCATCACCGGCTCCACCACGCTGAAGGTGCAGCGCGAGCGCGTCGAGACCGGCGCCGTCGTCACCCGCGTCGCGCCCAGCTTCCTGCGCTTCGGCCACTTCGAGCACTTCACCCACCACGGGATGGAGGCCCGCACGCGCGAGCTCTTCGACTTCTTCATCCGCCACCACGCGCCGGAATGCGCCACCGCGCCCAATCCCGTCACCGCCGCGCTGGCCAAGGTCGCCGCGCAGACCGCGGAACTCGTCGCGCAGTGGCAGGCCGTGGGCTTCATGCATGGCGTGATGAACACCGACAACATGTCGATGCTGGGCCTGACCATCGACTACGGCCCCTTCGGTTTCATGGACGGCTTCGACCCCGGCCACATCTGCAACCACTCGGACCATCAGGGTCGTTATGCCTTCGCGCGCCAGCCGCAGGTGGCGTTCTGGAACCTGCATGCGCTGGCCCAGGCGCTGCTGCCGCTGATGCCGGGCGTCGACACCGACGCCGAGGCGGCCGGCGATGCGCTGATCGAGTCGCTGGAGATCTACCGCGAGCGCTTCGGCACCGCGCTGCTCGGCGCGATGCGCGCGAAGCTGGGCTTGAGCGCGGAGGTCGACGAGCGCGGCGAGGACGGCCCGCTGATCGACGACTGGCTGCGGCTGCTCGCCACCCATCGCACCGACTACACGATCGCGCACCGGCGCCTGTCGGGCTTCGATCCGGCGCAGCCGGTCGAGGCGCCCGCCCATGCGGCCCTGCGCGACCTGTTCCTGGACCGCGCGGCCTTCGATGCCTGGGCCGGGCGTTACGCGGCGCGCTTGAAGATCGAGCCGGCGGACGCACATGCGACCCGTGCCGCTCGCATGGACGCGGTCAATCCGGCGGTGGTGCTGCGCAACCACCTGGCCGAGACGGCGATCCAGCGGGCCGAGGCCGGCGACTTCGACGAAGTGCGCCGGCTGCTGGAGGTGCTGCGCCGCCCGTTCGACGCGCCCGCCCAGGCGTCCGACGCCGACTTCCCGCCCGACTGGGCGCAAACGCTAGAGGTTTCCTGTTCATCATGAGCCGCTACGACAAGTTCACCGAGAACGCCACCGAGGTCGACCGCGACCGCGACACCGCCTACCCCGTCCGGAAGACCGATGCCCAGTGGCGCGAGCAGCTCGACCCGACGCAGTACCAGGTCGCCCGCCACGCCGCCACCGAGCGCGCCTTCACCGGCAAGTACTGGGACCACTGGGAGGCCGGCCGCTACAACTGCGTCGGCTGCGGCACGCCGCTCTTCCAGGCCGACACCAAGTTCGACGCCGGCTGCGGCTGGCCCAGCTATTACGAGCCGATCAACGCCGAGGTCATCGAGCGCGTCGTCGACAAGACGCATGGCATGGTGCGCGTCGAGGTGCGCTGCAACCGCTGCGGCACCCACCTGGGCCACGTCTTTCCCGATGGCCCGGAACCGACGGGCGAGCGCTTCTGCATCAATTCGGCCGCGATAGACTTCGAGCCCCAGCGCTGAGCGCTGCCGAACTGGTCCCTGAATGAAGCTGTTGCTCGATTTCCTGCCGCTCCTGCTGTTCTTCGTCACGTTCAAGTACGCCGATGGGCAGCCGGAGTGGGCAGCGGCCTTCGCGACCGAGCACCTGGGTTTCCTGGTGTCCGGCGGCAAGGTCGGCCCCACCGAGGCGCCGGTGCTGCTGGCCACCCTGGTCGTGATGTTCGCCACCATCGCCCAGGTGCTCTACCTCAAGCTGCGCCGCCGCAAGGTCGACCTGATGCTGTGGGTCAGCCTGGGGCTGGTGATGACGCTGGGCGCGGCCACCGTCTACTTCCACAACGAGACCTTCATCAAGTGGAAGCCGACGATGCTGTACTGGGCGTTCTCCGCGGCCTTCCTGGTCAGCCATCTCTTCCTCGGCAAGAACCTGCTGCGCAAGATGCTGGGCGCCGAGCTGCACCTGCCGGATCCGGTCTGGGCGCGCCTGAACTGGGCCTGGGTGACCTTCTTCGCCGCGATGGGTTTTGCGAATCTTTACGTCGCTTACTCGTACAGCACCGAGGCCTGGGCCAACTTCAAGGCCTTCGGGTCGACGGGGCTGATCCTGCTGTTCACGCTCGGCCAGGGCGTCTACATGAGCCGGCACCTGCCGCAGGAGAGCGAGGCCCCGGCCGAGGAGACCAAGCCATGAGCGGCGGCGCGGGACCTTCCCCTTCGTCGGCGCCGAACCCGGCGG
>NZ_VOSR01000284.1:0-4654 GCF_007997345.1 Mitsuaria sp. TWR114 | reverse complement strand
GCCGGCGGCCGCCCCGGCCTCGGCGGCGGTCGCGCTGCCGACGGTGCAGAGCGACGTCAAGCGCGGCGCCTCCTTCCCCTACAAGCGCCTGAACGAACTGCTGTCGAAGCTGCGCACCGAAGGCGAAGGGCTCTTCGTCAGCCGCTTCGTGCTGACGGACGCGAAGGACGCCAGCAAGCCGCCGCCCGTCGGCACCAAGCTCGCGCTGATGAGCGACGACGACTACATCCCCATCCCCATCGACGACAAGGGCCGCTTCGACCTGCCGACCTTCAGCGAGCGCCAGGCCAAGGACATGGACTTCGGCACCAACGTGCCCAAGGGCGAGCTCGGCGTGCGCCTGAGCATCGACCTGGCCACGCCGCCGGAGATGCTGGACATGGCCACGGTGCGGCGCATCGTCACCGTCGGCCAGCGGCTGCGCACCGAGCTGCTGCCCTGGTACGTGCGCTGGATGTTCCCGCAGATCGACGGCGTGATCGCCTGCAGCGATGCGCCGCAATGGCAGCTGGACTGGTCCGAGGGCGCGCAGCGCTGGCGCCTGCCCTTGCCGGCGGACGCGCAGCAGCGCGAGCCGGAGACGCCCAAGGGCAAGCCCTCGCGCGCCTGCACCGTGCTGACCGGGCAGGAGCAGTGGCCCGACGCCGCGCTGCTGCAGACGCCGCCGGGCGCCAACACCAAGCTGTACGTCAAGCTGCGCAATCGCGCGCGAGTTGAGCGAAGGGCCTCCGCGCTCCCCACCTGCAACGGCGAGGCGGCGGCGACTGAGCCCTCGACGAGGGGCGCCGCTCAGGCCGCCCGACCGGCGGCGCGGTCGGCGGCCCGATCCGCCTCGAGCTGCCGCAGCACGCGGCGCTGCACCTTGCCGGTGGTGGTCATCGGCAGGCTGTCGAGGAACTCGATCTCCTTGGGGTACTCGTAGGGCGCAAGCCGCTGCCGGACGAAGTCCTGCAATTCGCCGGTCAATGCGGCCGACGGCTGCCGCCCCGGCGCCAGCACGACGAAGGCCTTCACCAGCGCGCCGCGCTCGGCATCGGGCTTGGGCACGACCGCGGCATTGGCCACCGCCTCGTGACGGACCAGGCAGTTCTCGATCTCGCCGGGGCCGATGCGGTAGCCCGCGACCTTGAACTGGTCGTCGGCGCGCCCCTGGTACCAGAGGTAGCCGTCCTCGTCGGCGCGCGCGAGGTCGCCGGTGCGGCACCAGCTGTCCAGCGGATCGCCGGTGAACTTCGCCGCCGTCGCGGCCGCGTTGCGCCAGTAGCCGAGGAAGAAGATCGGATCGAGGTCGCCATGCCCGTCCCGGCGATGCACCGCCACTTCGCCGATCTGCCCCGGTGGGCAGACCTGGCCGTCGTCGTCGATGACCGCGACGCGGTGACCGGGATACGCGCGGCCCATGCTGCCGGGCTTGGCCGGCCACAGCCGCGCGCAGTTGCCCACGACGTAGTTGATCTCGGTCTGGCCGAACATCTCGTTGACCGTCACGCCCAGTTCGCGCCGGACCCAGTCGAAGACCGCGTCGCCGACGGCCTCGCCGGCGCTCATCACGGCCTCCAGGCGCAGCGTGTAGTGCTCGGCGGGATGGGGCACCGCCTTCATCATGGCCTTCAGCGCCGTCGGGAACAGGAAGGTGTGGCTGACACGGTAGTGCTGCATCAGCTCGAAGGCCTTCTCCGGCGAGAAGCGGCCCTGGTAACCGAGGATGGGCCGGCCGAAGCACAGCGACGGCAGCAGCGCGTCCATCAGCCCACCGGTCCAGGCCCAGTCGGCGGGACTCCAGAACACCGCCTCGCTGCGCACCCGCGGGTCATGGGGATCGAAGCCGAACCAGTTCTGGCTCGCGATGAAGCCGGTCAGGTTGCCCAGCAGCGCGCGCTGCGGCAGCAAGGCGCCCTTGGGCGCGCCGGTCGTGCCGCTGGTGTAGATCAGGATCGCGGGATCCTCGGCCGCGTTGTCCCGCGCGGCGAAGCGGGCGTCCTCGGCTTGCAACGCGGCCATCCAGCCGGCTTCGCCGTCCTGCGGCTCGGACTCGCCGACCAGCAGGACCTGGCGCAGCGCCGGGCATTGCACGCGCACCGCCCGCACCGCGTCCAGCGCCCCGCTTTCGACGATCGCGACGCTGGCCTCGCTGTCCTGCAGCCGGTAGGCCAGCGCATCGGGGCCGAAGAGCATGGACAGCGGCATCGCCACCGCGCCGAGCTGGTTGATCGCGATGTGCGCGACCGCCGTCTCGAAACGCTGCGGCAGCACCAGCGCCACGCGGTCGCCGGCCTGCACGCCGAGACGCCGCAGCGCGTTGGACAGCCGATTCGCCGCGCGCTGCAGTTGGCCGAAGGAGTACTGCGCGCGACAACCGCTGTCGCTGTCGAAGAGGATGGCCGGCGCGTCGGGCGTCTCGCGGGCCCAGCGGCCGCAGCAGAGTTCGGCGATGGACAGGCGCTCAGGCACCTGCCAGCGGAACGCGCCGTGGATCAGCGCGTAGGCGTCGGACATCGCGACTCTCCGGGACTGGAACAAGAGCGTGGATGCTAGCGAGCGAGCCGGCACGGGAGGTCATGGAAAGCCCGTAGCGCCAGGACGGTGCCGACCCGGGCGGGCGCGCCCTCGCACGGTGCACGGAGAAAACGCGGATCGATCCTCGATGCGCGCATGAAGGCGCGATGGCACGATGGCGTGAAGGCGCCGCCTACACTCCACCGGATGACCGTGAAGATCCTGCACAACCCCCGCTGCTCGAAGTCGCGCGAGGCGCTGGCCCGGCTCGAATCGCGCGGCCTTCGCCCCGAGATCGTCGACTACCTGGCCACGCCTTTGTCGCTGGGCGAGTTGCGGACGCTGCAGCGCCAGCTGGGCGTGCCGGCGCGCGCGATGCTGCGCGAGGGCGAGGACGAGTACCGCGAGCTCGGCCTGTCCGAGCCCGCGCTCAGCGACGAACAGCTGCTGCAGGCGGTGGCGGACCACCCGCGGCTGCTGCAGCGTCCCATCGTCGTGGACGGCGATCGCGCGCTGATCGCCCGGCCGCCGGAGCAGCTCGACGGCTGGTGGCCGTGAGCGGGCGAAGCCTCAGCCCTTGAAGCGCGCGAGCGCGTCACCGGTGAGGCGGCATAGGCGCCAGTCCGGCATGATCGTCGCGCCCATCTTCTCGTAGAAGCGGATGGCGTTCTCGTTCCAATCGAGCACGCACCATTCGAAGCGACCGTAGCCGCGCTCGATCGCGACCTGCGCCAGGCGGGTCAGCATGCGCGTGCCGAGTCGCGCGCCGCGATGGGCGGGCTGGACGTAGAGGTCCTCGAGGTAGAGGCCGGGCTTGGCCAGGAAGGTCGAGAAGTTCACGAAGGTCAGCGCGAAGGCGACGATGGCGCCGCTCTCGTGCTCGGCGACCAGGGCCTCGGCGACGGGCCGCTCGCCGAAGAGATGCGGATGCAGCTTCTCCGGCGTGACCTCCATCAGGTGGGACAGGCTCTCGAAGTCGGCGAGCTCGCCGATCAGGCCGACGATGGCGGTGACGTCGGCGGGCCGGGCGGGACGCAGGGTGTAGGGATCGGGCGTGGCGGTCATGGTGGCTCGTGGATGAAGTCGGCGCATTGTCTCCATGGCGAAAGCCGGCCGCCGTTCCTCACACTACAGTCGCCGTCCATGAGCACCGACATGAGTCCCGCCACGGGCGTCGCGGAGAGCACCGCGCACAACGCCGCGCACAACGTCGCGTACGGCGTCCGCCGCCCGCATCGCAGTGGCTTCCTGACGCTGCGCGGCCTGCGCCACCACGTGCTGCGCTGGGGCCCCGAGCATGACGGCACGCGCCCGCTGCTCGTGATGGTCCACGGCTGGATGGACGTCGGCGCGTCGTTCCAGTTCATGGTCGACGCCTTCCGCGAGGACCGCAGCGTCGTGGCCATCGACTGGCGCGGCTTCGGCCTCACCGACAGCACCCCGGGCGACGCCTACTGGTTCCCCGACTACCTCGGCGACCTGGACGCCTTGCTCGACGCGCTCAGCCCCGGGGCGCCGGTCGACCTGCTCGGCCACAGCATGGGCGGCAACATCGCGATGAGCTATGCCGGCGTGCGGCCCGGGCGGCTGCGCAAGCTGGTGAACCTCGAGGGCTTCGGCCTGCCGGACACCACGCCCGAGATGGCGCCGGCGCGGCTCGCGAGCTGGCTCGACGAGCTGAAGGAGACCCCGAGCCTCAAGAGCTACGACAGCGTCGAGGGCGTGGCGCAGCGGCTGATGAAGACCAACCCGCGGCTGAGCGCCGACAAGGCGGCGTGGCTGGCGCCGCATTGGTCGCGGCGCGGCGACGACGGCCGCTGGCACATCCTCGGCGACCCGGCGCACAAGCGGACCAATCCGGTGCTGTACCGCAAGGCCGAGGCGCTGGCCTGCTGGTCCGCGATCACGGCGCCGACGCTGTGGGTCGAGGGCAGCGAGACCCAGCTCTCGCAGTGGTGGGGCGACCGCTATCCGCGCGAGGACTTCGAGGCCCGCCTGGCCGTCGTCAAGGACCTGCGGCGCGTCACGCTGCAGCAGGCGGCGCACATGATGCACCACGACCAGCCAGAGGCGTTGGCGCGCGCGTCGAAGAATTCCTGGGGTAGCGGCCTGGGTGAGGCTGCTGGCCCTCACCCCTGCCCTCTCCCGCAAGCGGGAG